>QKAL01000071.1 GCA_003246475.1 Lentisphaerota bacterium | reverse complement strand
GGCAAGTTTGTTGTAGTTATCAATGCTGACAAAGCTTTCTTTACCGGCAACAAAGAATCGGACAAAGTATATGTCAATTTCAGCGGTTGGCGCAGTGGTCTCAAAGAGACCGTTGCCAAAGATGTTCGCGCCAAAAATCCTGAGCGCCTGATTCGGGATGCTGTCTGGGGCATGATGCCGCACGGCAGACTTGGTCGCGCCCAGTTCCGCAAACTGAAAGTATATGCCGGCGCCGAGCATCCGCATGCCGCTCAGAAACCGGAAAAAATTTCACTTTAAGAGGTGTTGACCTATGGTTAAGGCGAATGAAGAGGTTTTGGCGGTCGGTCGTAGAAAGAGTTCGATTGCCAGAGTAAGAGTTAAGCCCGGTACCGGTAAAGTCGTTGTTAACGGCCAGAGCCTTACCGATTATTTCAAGATTGAATCCGTCATCGGTTTCATTAATCAGCCATTCCAGGCGACCAACACTGTCGGCAAGTTTGACATTGTGGCCAATATCGCCGGTGGCGGTGTTGTCGGTCAGGCCGGCGCATTGCGTCACGGTATTGCCAGAGCCTTGGAAAAGGGTGATGAGACGCTGCGTTCCGCGCTGAAGAGCGCCGGTATGCTGACGCGTGATTCCAGAGTCAAGGAACGTAAGAAGCCCGGTCAGCCCGGCGCACGCAAACGTTTCCAGTTCTCGAAGCGTTAATCAGCGTTTGCTTCCTATGTTTTCTACAGCCGGGATTTTCCCGGCTTTTATTTTTTATGGACATCAAAGAACAGGAATAGAATAATATCATGGACAAAAAGATCAGTGTGGCCGTGGTTGGAGCTTCCGGATACGCGGGTGAAGAGCTTATTCGGTTGCTGATTCGTCATCCCAATGTTGAGATCAAAGTCATTACCTCCCGTCAGTATGACGGCAAGGGAGTGGAGACGGTCTTCCCCCGTTTTACTGGTTTAAACCTCAAGTTTGCCGCGCCGGACGTGGCTCAGATTGCCCGCGACTGCGAAGTGGCATTTCTTGCGTTGCCGCACGGACTGGCTTCCGAGTTTGCGTTGCCGTTGTTGCAGGCGGGAGTAAAGGTTATTGACATCAGCGCTGATTTTCGCCTCAAGAGTACGGCGAAATACAAGGAGTATTACAAGGAAGACCATCCGTCCCCCGAGATGCTCCAGCAGGCGGTTTACGGTCAGCCGGAACTCTATCGCGAAAAGCTTCGCTCCGCCAATCTGATTGCCTGCGCCGGTTGTTATCCTACCAGTTCCATACTGCCAACCGCGCCTCTACTGGCGGCCGGGCTGGTTTATACCGATGACATCATCATTTCCAGCATGAGCGGAGTGTCCGGCGCCGGTCGTAAAGTCGATCTGCCCTACATCTTCCCGGAATGCAATGAAAGTTTGAAATGCTATGCGCCATCGAAACACCGGCATCTGCCGGAGATCGAGCAGGAACTGGCGTTTGCCGCCGGCATACCGGAATTGGCGATCAACTTTGTGCCGCATCTGGTTCCGGTCAACCGCGGAATTAATTCGACCATTTTCCTCAAAGCCAAGCCGGACTGCACGATCGAGAAGATTGCGGCGGTTTATGAACAGGCGTATGGCAAGGAACGCTTTGTCCGGGTTCTGCCCGCTGGTACGCTGGCGGATACCAAGTATGTCACGATGTCCAACTGCTGTGACATCTCCTATACGCTTGACAAGCATACCAACCGGGTAATTGTTAACGGTGTTATCGATAACCTGACCAAAGGCGCGTCCGGGCAGGCTGTTCAGTGTATGAACATCCGGATGGGCTTCGAGGAATCAGCCGGCCTGTTGTAAAATCCTTTAGGCGCGTCATTTAGAGGTGACGCGCCGGGTTTTAACGTTGCTTTATTCCGTAATTTTTTGCCGCCACTTCCCGCTCTGCCGTTCCGCCGCGCCCGGTTTTCGAGTTGGAATAGTTTGGAATAAATAACAAATTTTGCTTTTATTCAACAAAGATAAATGTATATTTCATAAGTTCAGCGGATCTTGGGTATACGAAATAATAACGGGAAAAGTTAGTTTCGTCAGTTATGCGATTTCAGTGTCCATTTTGTCGCGGCATAGTCGCGGTTGAAAACGGTGATATGGGAACGGATGTCCAGTGCGGACATTGCGGAGAAATCGTCACTGTTCCCTGTTCACGTCTGGCCACCGGCGCGGTGATTTCGGATTTCATCATTCTCGAAGAGCTGGGGCGGGGCGGCATGGGTATAGTTTACCTGGCGCATCAGATCTCTCTGGATCGCCCTGCCGCCGTTAAAATCCTTGCCGATAATTTCACCAACAATGCCGAATTTGTCGTCAATTTTATCAAGGAAGCACGCGCAGCGGCTAAACTCAACCATCCCCATATTGTCCAGGCATATGCCGTCGGGGAGGATGAGGGCATCTTCTACTTCGCCATGGAGCATATCGATGGGGAGACCATGAAGCAGGTACTCCGCCGCGAGAAAATCATTCCCGTGGATCGGGCAATTACCATTATTCAGCAGATTGCCGAGGCTCTGGACTATGCCTGGAAAGAGGCAAAACTGATTCACCGCGATATTAAGCCCGACAATATCATGCTGACCCGTAATGGCCGTGCCAAACTGGCCGACCTGGGATTGTCCAAAGTCGCCGGGGATTCTGACGACTCCGAAAGCGATGAGGTTATGGGCACGCCTCAGTATATCAGCCCGGAGCACCTCACTGGTGCTCCTATGGACGGTCGCAGCGACATTTACAGTCTGGGAGCCACTTTCTACCACCTGATAACCGGCCGTTTCCCCTTTGAAGGGCGAACCGCTACCGAAATCGCGCGGAAACATCTGGAGGAACGACTTGTTCCGCCGCATTTGATCAACCCGGAAATTCCGATTGCGATCGGACAGATCATTGAGAAGATGATGGCAAAAAATATCAAGAACCGCTATCAGGACGCCGAACAGCTGGTCGATGACCTCCGCATGGTTCGCCGCGGCAAAAAACCGCCGACAGCAACTCAGGGTGTCAGGCCGTTGCCGACCCAAACCAAATTATCCATGAGCGTCACGGCTACCCGGGAACAGTTGCAGACCCAGTTGCGTACTATAAATATGCATCTGACCGGGATGATGACAGGAAAAGTTATGACCGGGACCGTGGCTGATTTGGACAGCATCGCATCTCTGGAAGTAAAACGCCAGCGGCGCAAAATCGTTCTTCTGGTACTGGGAATCATACTTGTGCTCCTGATCGGAGTAACGTTTTTCCTTAACGTAATATCCGGTAGCGGTAACAGCAAAATGCCGACTAAAACGACCATATCTCCGGCAGGCGTTGCAAACAACAACCATGCAGCCACCAAGGATAAGGCATTGGTTCCCGATACACCGTATGCGCGGCGGATCAGTCGTATTTTAAGCTTTTATGAAGCTAATCCGGAACGAAAAATGGAAGTTTTGTCGCGCATTGATGATTTCCTCGAAGATTTTCCGATGCCCGGTTCTATCGCCGAACAGAAACTGTTGCATAAAATGTTGAAAATATTTGTTCCCCTTGATGAGACCATGCGTGTATCCAAGCTCAGAGAAACGAAGGAAGAAAAGTATTTTCAGGCGCTTGAGAAAAATGTTTTGGAAAAGCAACGGAAGCTTGAAGAGAAAAAACTTCAAAAGGCAGTAGTGGTAGAGGCCGCCGTTGACCAAGCCGCGGCAAATGCCCAGCAGCAGGAAATGCTGAGGAAACGGGAACGCGAGTTCCTTGAAAAATGCAATATAGAACAGATTAATATCCGTCGGGAAGTAGTGTCCCGTCTGCTGAAAAACAATTATGACCAGGCGCTGGCTTTGCTTGGAAAGGCGATCAGAGATGTCAAGCCGTTGCCGGAAAACGCTACTCCCGCCGAATATGAGGCCTCCAATCGGCTGCTGGAATGGTTGAAAATGATGCAGAAGGGAATTAAAAAAGGACAAATTATTCATAACGATGTATATAACGGTGGTGAAACTTTGGCCGGGACCAATATTGAGATCAGTGTCGGCGACATGATCATCATCCGTAATATCAGAAACGGCGTACTTGAGGGAAAGACACTTAGCGGCGACGATGCAGGGAAGATCAGCATCAATGATTTACCGCTCCGTATTATCCGTCAGTTAGCCAATAAGGCGGGAAAGCTGATTGATGATGAGGACGGTTACTTCTTTTTTCTAATGACGCAGGGATTGTTTTCAAACAAGATAAAAAACCTCAGTCCATCCGAGGCATGGCACAAGGAATTTTCTCTTTTTGCCGTAGAGTTTTTCAAACAGGAAATAAACCAGGCCACCGAAAGTCAGCGAGAGGCGTTGAGGCGAAGTTTCGGCTCGATGCCGGAATTCCAGGAAGCGGCGAAATAATTCCGTTTCCAGATCTGACCCCGTTGCGCCGGAATAACAGGTTATTAATGAAGATTATTCACTTTTCCGACATACATGCCGGAGGACCGGCGGAAGATTTTCTCGCTTACATCGATAAGCGCTGGGTCGGAGTTTTCAACTATACATTCCGCCGAAAGTTTCAACATGACCTGAGCCGACTGGAGAAGGCTGTATCATATATCCTGTCGCACCGTCCTGACCTGATTGTCTGTACCGGTGATCTGACATCGACCGGTCAACCCGGGGAGTTTGCCAAAGTCAGAGCTATCCTGAAAAAGGTGGTTGATGCCGCTATCCCATTCATTTTTGTCCCCGGGAATCACGATTACTACGTTCACCGCCCCAAATGCGTCAACTATATGAAATCCATGGTGGAATATCTTTGCGGGGGGCGCTATACCTTTGCCCAGTTACCGGCCCTGCAACGGCATAAGGACCTGGATTTCCTCGTAGTCAACGAAAGTTGGCCGTCAAATCTGATTTCGTCGCATGGGTTGATGAAGCGCGATACCTGCCACTTTGTCGAGGAGGTCTGTTCCCGTCCGGCGGAACGGCCGCGGGTGATTGTGGGACATTATCCATTGATCGAGGACCATCCGTTTCTGCGGGTGAGGCACCGTTTGTTCGGACAACAGAAAGTGGTTGAACTGTTGCGCCAGGGGATGATTGATCTATCCTTGTGCGGGCACGTGCATAAACCTTATGCCAAGCTTGACGCTTCCGGAAGGGGCGAATCCTGTGCCGGTTCGGTAACCAGAAACGGCTGTATGTCTCTGATTGAATACGATAAGTTTAAAAATACTTTCATTCATCAGCAGATTCAGCTGTGAAGAACATTTTTAAGAGGACATGATATGAATCACAGTTTTTTCAACGGCATTGCCATGCTGGTTTTGGCGGGAGTGATTGTTGTCGCCGCGTTTTTCTTTACCACGTCAAATGACACATTGCGTTTTCAGGTGGAAAAACTTCTGGCGGAAAACCGACAGATTCGCGATCAGCTGGAACAGCTGGATAAAAAAATCAGCCAGCGTCCGGTCATGGCGGTCACCGCTACGTCGACAACGCCCGTTGCAGAGATTGCCAACCGTGAGTTTTTTGTCCCCGACGCTCCAGCCGGGGGCCGCCTGATCAGTTCGATCATGGCGGAGACTCAGAACCTCAACAGCATCATCAACAATGAGGCAACAGCCAGTACTTTCTGGGGGCTGGCGTATAATGCCCTGGCGGAGCGTAATTATGCCAAACCGGAAATTTTTCAGCCGATGCTTGCCAAGAGCTGGAGCCTTTCCGAAGATAAATTGACCTATGACGTCAAGTTGCGTCAGGGGGTAATCTGGCATGACTTTACCGATCCGGTTTCGGGCAAGGTATGGAAAGATGTCGAGGTTACCGCAGAAGATTTCAAATTCTATCTCGACGTCATCAAGAACCCCGATGTCGATTGTGCTCCAATGCGTGGATATATGGAGGATTTGGACCGGATTGAGGTAATCAATAAATACGAATTCAAGGTAATCTGGAAAAAACGTTATTTCCTATCAGAGAGCATTACGATGGGACTTCAACCGCTGCCCCGCCATTTCTATCATGATTATCCCGGTCCTTTTGACGGAAAGAAATTCAACGACGATCACCAGCGCAATCGTATTATCGTTGGCTGCGGGCCTTACCGTTTCGACCGTTGGGAAAAGGGCCAGCGCGTGGTCTTTACCCGTTGGGAGAAATATTTCGGCAAGGACTATGGTGTGATGCCAAAGCTCAAGGAGCTGGTCTATGATGTCATCAAACATCCCAACACCGCGTTCCAGGCGTTGACAGCGGAAAAAGTGGATCGTCTTTCGCTGAATCCAGAACAATGGCAAACCAGAACCAATGTCCCGGCTTTCGGGAATGACGGGTATCTGGAGAAGTTTCGTTATCCGGGACTTTCATACGCCTATATCGGTTATAATTTGAAGAACCCGCTGTTTCAAGACCGTAAGGTGCGTCAGGCACTGACCCATCTGATTAATCGTGAACGTATTATCAAGGAAGTACTGTTCGGCCTGGGCCGGATCGTTACCGGTCCGTTCTATATCGACAGCCCGTATAATGACAATAAGATCAAGCCATACGGGTTTTCTCCCGATGAGGCGAAGCAACTTCTGGCGGAAGCAGGTTGGAAAGACTCCGATGGAGACGGCATTCTGGACCGGGACGGCAAGAAATTCAGTTTTACCATGCTCCAGATTGCCAATAGTACGACTTTACAGAAAGTTCTTGCCATCATCAAAGAGGATATGGCCAAAGCCGGAGTAGAGATGAACCTTCAGTCGGTTGAATGGTCCGTGTACGTTCAGAGGCTGGAGCAGAAATCATTCGACACCTGTTGCCTGTTATGGGGGCTGTCGTTTGATAGCGACCCGTATCAGCTGTGGCACTCCAGCCAGGCCGATGCGCCGTCTTCCAGCAACCATATTTATTTCAAGAATGCCGAAGCGGATAAACTTATTGAAGAAATCAGGGTAACTTTTGACCTCCAGAAGCGTATTGAACTGTGCCACAAATTTCATCAGCTGCTGCATGAGGAACAGCCTTATACCTTCCTCTTTTCTCCGGATTCGCTGCTGGTGATGAACCGCAAATACCGCAACATGCGATTGTTTCCGTTGATCGGCGTGCCCTCCGATATAATCTGGGAGGATAAAGCGGCACAAAAGAAAATGTTACCTTAATAGACAAACCAAAACATAATATCATATTCAGGAGAGAACAATAATGGCTCAAATCGTTGCCGCAACCACCAATCAGAAAAAACTGGTCGAATTGCGTAAGTTGTTGTCAAGCCAGGAAGTGGAAGTCATCGGACTGGACCGCTACAAGAATTATCCCGATATTGAGGAGAACGGCGTTTCTTTTGAGGAAAACGCTTCAATCAAAGCTCTGGCCGCCAACCGTTATACCGATTTGCCCGCCTTTGCCGACGATTCCGGCCTTTGTGTTGAAGCATTAAACGGGGAACCGGGCATCCATTCCTCCAGATATGCGGAAAACGACCAGGAACGCATCGCCAAATTGCTTAACGCTCTTGACGGGCAGGCAAACCGCCGGGCTAAGTTTGTCTGTGCCATTGCCATCGCTTTTAACGGTGAGGTTATCGAGACCTTCGTCGGCGAAATCCATGGAGTTATCGGCGACGCGCCACGCGGTGCCAATGGTTTCGGTTACGATCCCATCTTCATCCCGGACGGCTACGACAAGACATTTGCCGAACTTCCTTCCGATATTAAGGATCAGATCAGCCACCGCGCTGTTGCCGTCAAGGCCGCTGTTCAGTTTGTTGAAGACGAAATGGCCGCGTGCTTCAACGATTTTAACTGATTTTCAGCGTCGTTGATTAATTATTCGAGTCCCTGGTGCGCAAATCGTTTCAGGGACTTGTCGTTTGCCGCCTGGCGTCTTAAAATTTACGCCCCGTGGAATAGTCGATTTTTCCTGCTGTAATCATTGACAAATGGATTATCCTTTATTATAATCTGTATATAAATAGCGGGTAACTAATGGTAATGGAAATGTCTCAGAAAGAATTAACATATAAAAGCATCGAAAAAGAGATTCTGAAACGTATTACTACAGGTGTATATCGTCCAGGCCAGAAGCTACCCCCGGAACGTCAGCTGGAAAAGGAGTTCGCGGTAAGTCGCCTTACTATTGCAAAAGGATTATCCAATCTCACGTCAGCCGGCTATATCACCAGAACCCGCGGGCGCGGATCGTTCGTCTGCGAAAGCATCCCCTCTCTCCGGCGAGATGATTCCAGACCTGCGAATATCAAAGGAATCATCAAATATATCAGCCCGCCGGCAAACGCCAATGAACCAATATCCGTCAGCCATGGGATTATGGAGGGGCTTCACAACGTTCTAACCCCGGCGGGATATCATATCGGCGTCGATTTCTACAATACATTGGAACAACAGCTAAATCTGTTGGCAAAGTTCGCCGACCCTCTTCATGAGGCGTTTGTCGTTTGGCCGGCACTGGACCCGCGCGTGGTATCGGAACTGCATAAAATGCGGGCGAAGGGATTTCCTTTTGTTCTTGTCGACGCCTACTTTCCCGAAATCGAATGCGATTACATTATTTCCAATAACTCCCGCGGCGCCGAAACCATGATCGGTTATCTGGCCGAGAATGGCCATAAGCGGATCAGCTATTTTACTGCGTCTCCGGATCGCATCAGCTTGTCGGAACGTCTTTCCGGCGTGATCTCCGGGCTGAGCCGGTATGGTCTTGACATCGGTCCTGACACCATCAACATTATCCCTTGTCAGGATCTTATAGTGAGCGGATTCCGCAGTTCCCAGAATATCGTTTTTCTGCAGGAGCGCATAACCGCGTTAATGCGTTCACCCAACCGCCCGACGGCAATCTTCTGCAGTAACGACTGGATTGCCATGTCGGTTTACAATATCCTTGAGGATCTGGGCATTAAAGTACCGCAAGACGTTTCCCTGGCCGGGTTTGACAATGTCGATGTGTCGCAGTTTTTTAAAATCCCCCTGACCACCGTATCGCAGGACTTCTACGAAATCGGCAGGCTGGCAGCAAAGGTGATTCTGGGACGGAAGCAGCAGAACGCATACGGAGATATGGCCTGCCAGTTGCGGGTTGAGCCGCAATTGGTTATTCGCGACTCCGTATACAAACTTATATGATCATTTTATGTGGAGTTATGAAATGAAAATAAGCAAGTTTACGCTCATTGAACTATTAGTCGTCATCGCCATTATCGCCATACTGGCGGCCATGCTTCTGCCAGCGCTCGGGCGGGCGCGTTCTCTGGCCAAAAGGACAGGCTGCGCCTCTAACGTGAAGAATATCGGCCTGGCGGTGCTGCAATATGCCAACGACAATCAGGATTGTCTGCCGCACGTGACAGCGCTTGACCTTGCCAATTACTCATATCCTTTTGATGCTGGCAGCGTTTTTCCCATACTGAAAGAATTTGTCGCCAATAATCTTCGCGTTTTTTACTGCCCATCCAATGAGGTAAACTGTTATCGCGGACCTAGTAATAATCTCTGGGGATACCGAGGAAAATTTACGGGAGAAAGAATTAATAAGTTTCTTCGCAGGGAGTACTATTACGCGCCAATCCTGCTCGACTCATCCTATTCGAGCTGGGGTGACGGCAACACTTTCTGCAACCATCGTAACGGACTATATGCGGAAGGACAGAATCAATGGTTTCTCGACAACCACGTATCCTGGGTACAGCGCCGCAACTATCCAGCCAATCAAATGGCGTTTTACGGAGACTGATTACTCACTGTTCATAATGTTTCCAGAAGTAATAAAGACGGCTCCCATTGTTGTACTAGCCGGCTCCTTAAGCCACAAATTTCTTCATCGAAAAACCTGCAGTACAAACTTTAATCAATACCGTGTGCAGACTCGTTCCGACAAAGGCTTTATCTTCAGATTCTGCTTGAGATAACGAAAAAACGCCTCAATCTGCCAGCTGTCACAATAGATGTCACCAAGGGTTGCCTGTACCAGTTGCAGATATATCACAGACACCAGCAAATCCCAACTTGAAAATCCCTTGCTTCCCTAGTTCGCCTGCCGCCACCTGACATTTTGTCGAATTTTCCAAGATTTATTAAGTCCATGTACTGGCGGAATATTCTTTTCCCGTGTATCATTCCAAGGGCGACTCCCTGAGTTGAAGCAAATTATTACCTTAGCCTGAGAACCCGCTTTTTCTATACTTTTCAAAACTTATTTTGGACAGGAATGACCTAAATTGAAATGTAAAACAGGATGGATCATGAGAATATTCATCATAATTCTTATTTTAACAGTGGTTGTATTAACTTCTTCAGGCTGGTTGGTAATTCCGTCGGAAATAGAAGAACCCTATCAGACTGCGTTGAGAGAAAACAAAGAATATACAGACCAGATGGCTAAGATAGAACAACTTAAGCTAAAACTGCAACAACAGACGAAGGCTTTTGTGAAAGACAAGCCCGAGGCCGCCAAAATTTTTTCTCGGCTGGAAGAGTTGAGAAATAAAGCAGACACAAGTCCCCCCTTGGGCATGGTTGATTTGAACAGAAAACTTATGATAATTCGGTGCGACTCGGTTGATTGCGCCAGAACCGAACTGCAAATCGAAACAGAATCATTGCGACTGCTTCATATTACTTGCGAACTTGAACTATTATCACTGGATTCCCGGATTATGACACATAAAAGATATATGGAAAAAGTCAACGATGACTCATATTCCCATGAGATGGCAAACATGCCTCGGGCAGAGGCTAAAGGAACTCAAGCCTTTAAGGTCGCTGTTTTGGCGGTGAAAAATTTAAGTGTCGACGAGAAAACAAACCATGATCGCCTCGTTATTGCAAAGACGGTACTGGACTATATATTGGAGCGTCGGCTCGAAAAAGTCTCCGAATATTTGAATTTTATGCGTCAGGAACTCGACCTCTCTCTGAAGCTTTATGAACGGGAAGCCATACTCAATGAAATCCATATCGACCAGTATCGGCGATTCCGGAAAATTCAGTTGATGTGCAATCCGGATAATTCCAGCATGGATAAGGAATACCGTGAAAAAATAAAATTCTTGATGAGCGTCAAAGATGCCGACCCGGAATATCAGCGAATCATCAAACAACACGTAGAACTTACAAAACAGAAGCATGCTTTTCGTGAGAAATTCGTGGAGACCGACCAAGATCCAGCATCCATCGAATACCGTGAACTCATGACCATTTTGCCTGAAGATGAGAAAAATCATTGCGAAAGATTCATGATTTGGTATTGATGACATGACTGGCAGTTGAGAACGCGGCTGTTATTTCAATATTTATCGAGTCGGAAAATTCCGCTCAGTCATCCATATGGCTCAGAGCTACGGCGACTCTGATTGGGCGGCGGAATTTCTGGGTTCCGTTCCGGTCAGTGCCATTGCCGCGAGGAAAAACAACGTTACGAAATTAATAATTTTCATATAAGCTCCCATGTTTTCTTATATGACGTCGTTACCCGGTGATTTCTTTGCAACAATTCAAAAAATCAGTCATTGAGGAACGGGAGCTTCAGTTCGCGTCCGGCGATCGTGGCGGCGGTGTAAACCTCTTTGACCGTAACGTCATGGAGCGCCGCGGCGGCAACGCAGTCGTCATGTTCCGGCGACAGTGAATAGAGCTTGTGGTCGCGAAATCCGGCTTTAAGTGATATTTTGCCGTATGGGGTAACGACCGTTACCATCCGGCGGGAAAGCTTGCTGCGTTCTACCTGATGCGAGCGGATGCCGAAAGTGGTGGTTTCAGAAAAGATGATCTCCTCCAGCGCCGCCATCAATTCCGGCAGACAGATGACGGTCAAAAGCATGCCATGACGCTGCTTCTTCATCAATACCGGCTGGGAAAAAACCTCCAGTGCACCGGCCTTAAACAGACGGTCAAACAGGCTGCCGACGATTTCCGGCGGGCAGTCGTCGATATTGCACTCCATCACCATGCAACGATCATGGCATTCATCTCCCTGAGAATCGCCGCTTTCCAGCAGGATAGCGCGAAGCATATTGGGGCGGGAGTTGAGCTTACGCGTCCCGAAGCCGTAGGCGGAAGCAAGAACCTTGCCGTTGGCGGGCAGGTCACTCTGCCAGCAGCTCAGCAGTGCAGCGCCGGTCGGAGTGACCAGTTCGAACGGTTCATCGGTCTGGCATACAGCCATGCCGCGTAACAATTCGACGGTAGCCGGGACCGGAACCGGGAGAACGCCGTGCGCACATTGTACCGTACCGCATCCCAGCGGCAGCGAACCCACACCGACTTTTTCGACGTTTAGCATATGCAACGCCAGGCAGCAGCCGACGATGTCCACAATCGAATCAATAGCACCGACTTCATGGAAATGGATGTGGTCTGGCGTGGTGCCATGAACCTTGGCTTCGGCCTCGGCCAGGCGGTTGAATACCTTTACTGCATTGGTCTTGACGGTATCTGGAAGACTGCTGTTATTAATAATCGTTTCGATGTCAGCCAGATGGCGGTGGTGATGGGGTTCGGTACGGATTTCCACATCGGCATGGATTCCGGCAAAATGGTACTGCTCGGCAGGAGTAATGGTAATAGAGTAGTTTTCCTCCGGCAGCAGGGATTGGAGCTGGCGGTTGAGTTCATCAAGGTCGAGACCAAGACCGGCCAGCGCGCCCAAAATCATGTTGCCGCTGGCGCCGCCGATGCTGTTGAACCGGATCATACGCATAGTTGCTTTCTCCCCTGAAATATCTGTTGCGGAATTAAGTTATTGATTGCTGACAAACCAGCTGATATTGGAGTTTTCAATCATCTGAACCGGATATTTCACCTCTTTTTCAAACTCCGAAAGCACAAAATCGACGACATGGAGTTTTTCCGCCCCGGCAGAGATAACAAAAATCTTGCGCGCCCGCTTGAGAACTGGAAAAGTGATGGTAATCCGGGGCACATGCGGGGTTGAAGACGTTGGCGCCGGGGTATCGACCACCGATAAATGTTGTTCGTTCAAGGCCGGAGAATTGGGAAAAAGCGAAGCGGTATGGCCGTCTTTACCCAACCCCAGCAGGATCAAGTCAAAAACGGGAATGGGATCCCCGGAGATCAATTGCAGTTCATCACGGTAGGCCGCGGCGGCCTCCGCCGGTGTGGACAGGCCGGTATTGATCGGATGGATATTCTCTCTGGGGATGGAAAGACGGGAAATAAACATATCCATAGCGGTGGAATAGTTGTTGTCGGGATGGTGGCAGGGGACAAAACGTTCATCGCCCCAATATAAATGGACCTTATCCCATGGCAGGATGTCGGTATTGCCACCGCGTGAGATCAGTGTATACATCCCGAGCGGCGAATTGCCGCCGGAAAGCACAATATTGACTCTGCCCCGGGCACGAATCACCGTCTGCGCATAACCCGCCAGCGTACTCAATGCCGCCACGGACATCTCCGCCGGCGACTCGAACCGCATCACGTTTCTGAAGTTCATCTCTGTATCCTCACTTTGAAACCGCTACAGTCCCAGAAAATTTTTTATTCCGGTAAAAATCAATTGCGCGGCCAGTGCCGCCAGGATCAAACCAGTAAGTTTGCTGAACACCCGGATGCCGTTTTTTCCCACCAAACGCTCTAAAAACGTGGCAAGAACCAGGATCAGACCTACAAACAGCACCGCCAGCGCCAAACCCGCACAACTCATCACATGTTCAGCCGCCGACTGGTTTTCAGCACTCATAACCATAATCGCCCCAGTGGTACCGGGTCCCACAGCAAACGGAATCGCCAACGGGACAACACAGATCGCCCCTTCCTGCACTTCCGGCTGCGACGGCGAACCGCCAACCTTACCCTTATCCATGACAATTCCCACCGCCGTCAAAAAAAGAATGGCGCCAGCTCCAATCCGAAAAGCGTCCAGCGTAATGCCGAACAAATCGAAGATCGGCTTGCCGAGAAAATACAACGACATGCAGATCACCAGAATCGCCAGCGTGGTCTTCAATGCGGTACGGGTCTGCCTGCGGGCATCCATCTCCGCCGTCATGGCAATAAACATACTGAGCACGAAAAACGGCGTCAGCAGGCAAAAGAACTTAATAAAAGTACCAATACACTGATTTAGCGTAAATGCCATATGCAAACCTCATATTTTATTGATATAATCAGGGTTTTGCGGCGTAAAAACGATAGATATAGTGATAGCCGTTCTCCTTCCACAAGGTCAATGTGCCATGAAATCGTGCTGCCGTTATCTCCGGCGGCTCACTTGAGGAAAGAATCACCAGACAGCCTTCCGGCAGCGTCTGCAACTGTATACGGCCCGGAATATCAAACTGCCAGCGGGACGGCTCCATCCCACGCAGCCAGCCGTAATACATCAGCGGATAGCGGTCGGCGCTGAAACTGGCGTAAACAGGACTGGAGTCTTTCTTGACCGCTCGGATCGTAGCCTCCGGAGAATAGTTTCCTATATCGATGTAGTAAGGCCAGAAATAGTCGTCAAGCCCCTTATTGGCGACAATGACCTTTGATGCTTCCGGAGCCAAATTACGGGTTATTACGCCCCAAATACAGCTCATGGTGATCAGCCCCATTAGCATCAGTCCCGCGCGATACCAGCCCCACCGTCGCCGGATTACGCTCATGACCGGACGCAATCCTACCAGAACCAGCATCAACCACACCGGCCAGATACTGAAGAATACCCGGGGGAACGGGTACGGGCGCATAACCGGCCAGAGCATGAGCGGCAGCAGGAAAATCATCACCCTCCCGGCATAGTTAAAATTGAATCGGTGTCCCCGCAGGCACCAGACCATGCCAATTGCCGCCACCAGCAGTAACGGCAACGTAGCATAGACCCATCCGGAATAGACTATCAACACCGCCCGGAAAGCATCGTGCCATCCCTCTTTCAGCGCCAGATTACGCATCAGCTTGTGCCAGATCGGCAAGTAGACGCAAAAAAACGCTACAACCGGCAACAGCGCAGGAAGCAAAAATTTCGGTCGGAAAATTTCTCGGAATTTTTCCGGCAGGAAAAACAGTGCAATGGCGGCGAACGCCAGAAGATTCGACGGCATGGTCGCCAGTGCCGCCAGCGCAATCATAAAGAACCAGGAACAATAGCGGAGCTTGCGGGTCTCATTCCAGCGCCGGAAACATTCCAGTCCCAGAGTCACCAGAAGAAACGACAGCATATACCCCCGCAACGCCATGCTGTAGATTTCAAACGGCCGTGACACTACGAAAACCATCAATATCAGCGTTGCCGCCATGAACCCGCCCCGGCGTTTCCAGATCCGGAACGAGACGAGAAACGCGGCGGCATTAATCAACAGCGGCAGCCCGCGCAGGATGAAATCTCCGGTCAGACCGGTCATCATGGTCAGTTCATTCCAGGCTCGAAGCAACAGCGTGAACAGTATATGGTTGTTGGGGATGTTGTAGCGCCAGTAGATATCGGCGGGATTCTCAAGGGGCATGAACTCCATCACGGTTAACGCCTCGTCGAACCAGAGCGGACGAAACAGCCACGCCAGCGGGGCGATGGCAGCAAAAAGAAACGGTATCAACGCCACCCATTTCATTTTTTCCCGTGTACTGTTCATAGCCCCCCATTAAAAGCTGCCGATCCAATAACGGACCGGCAGAACTATGTGTTATTTGATCCCGAGTACCAGACGGATGAACTCATCTTCCTTCAACGCGCCGATACTGCCCTGCGGCGCAAGTTTTTCTGTGTAGCTCATGATCTTGTCCGGTACGATACCGGGGCCGCAGATCGCAACCGGCACCGGCGTTCTGGTATGCGCCCGCAGCGCCAGCGGAACCGGGTGGTCTGGCAGGACGGCATAGGTAATGTCGTCGCCGCAGGCGGCCATGATCGGGGCCACAATGCGCTGATCGAAATCCCGGATCGCCTGCATCTTCAACCTCAGATCCCCCATGTGCGAACACTCGTCGATAGCCTCGACATGCACATAGACCATGTCATGCGTCTTGATCGCTTCAATCGCCGCCCTGGCTTTACCCTCATAGTTGGTATCAATATATCCCGTGGCGCCTGGTACCATAATCACATCCATTTTCGCGCATTTGCCGATACCCTGGATCACATCCACCGCGCTGATGACCGCCGCCGTTTTTCCTGCGTATTTTTGCGCAAAGGGAGTAAAGGACGGACGATGTCCCGGGCTCCACGGCCAGATGCGGTTGCCGGGTCTTTCAACGTTCTGCGTCAGCGGATGCCGCGCCAGAAATGCGGCAGTCCGGCGATCAAGGTCTTCCAAAAACGCCACGGTGTATGCTGCCTCCCGGCTGTCGTCAAGCGCTTTCAACCGCAAGCTGGAAATGTGTTCTCCCTGCGAAGAGTCCGGTTTGGCGTAATCGATGTTGGCGGAAAAATTTTTACCGTGCAGAACCAGGAGATTGCGGTAACTGACGCCGGGGTAAAAGGTAACCTCGGCAGAACCGAATTCCCGCTGCAGATCGCGCATCAGTTCCGAGGAAACGGCGTTGTCGATATGCCCGGCAGAATAGTCGATCAGAATGCCCTGCGGGTCGACATAGACCAGATTGCATCGCCAGGCGATGTCGTCATCCTTCAGGACAATGCCCTGGCTTGCCGCCTCGATCGGGCCGCGACCGGGGTAAAACTCGGCCAGGTTGTAACCGAGAACCGACATATTGGCGGCATCGGAGGATGTCGGAAACCCTTCCGGCAGGGAAAGAAACGTACCGCTGGCGCCGCTGGCGGCAATGCGATCCATCGCGGGGGTTTCGACCGCTTCCAGCGGTGTCTTTCCGCCCAGACTTTCTATTGGTTCGTCGGCCATTCCGTCGGCCAGAAAAATAATCGCTTTAGACATATTAAAACTCCTGAGATCCAAGCTGTAATACACAACAAACAAACCCGGTTGCGAAAAAAAACGCACCTTTGGCGTCATGCACATAATTTGCGGTCATTTCAATCTTTTGTCAAATTCGAGGCCGGCTTTTTTGTACTTTTATCATTACCCGTGAGAAACATTGCGACATGGGGTTGCCGTAATCGTGTTGACGCGCTAATATAACATTCTAAATTTAACCAGCGAGGGAATAGAATTGTCGCAGATCAACACACCCGACGCCTTTCGCAACCCGGCGGTTCACGATACACTCCTGCCCTGGTCGCCTTATCTGCGTCTGGCACACAACTTCCCGATAACCCAAAATCTTCCCCGACTGTTTCTCAAGGAGAAGCTGGGCGACCACGCGCTGCATTACTTCCATACAGGGAAAGGGGAGTATCATATCAGCGGCAAGATATATCCGATTGTGCCCAGATGTGTCATCCTCCGGCGCCCCGGAGAGGGATACCACTTTGTCCTGGCGGAAAATACTGAGATCCGTATGCTCAACCTGCATTTCGACTTGAACGAGATTCCCGCGTCACGTTGCCTGTACCCCTGTCCCTATTCCGATGCAGAACTCAAGGATTGCCTGCCGCCTGAACTGCCCGCCTATCAACGGCTGAATAACTACCCCGCCTATGAACAGATCTTTTTCCAGCTGCTGGATACCGCTGAGCGCGAAGGAATCACTGCGCATCTCCAGCGAAAAGGACTATTGCTGGAAATAATCGCGTTGCTTTACGCAAACATGGGAACGACGCTGAAATCCGTCACGCTGCATAACCACCAGAATGCCATCGACAAAGCCGTGCGATATATCCAGGCCCATCCCGAAACGCGGTTGTCGCTGGAAGAACTGGCCGACATCGCCGGGGTCAGCCGTGCGTTATTCTGCCGGGTTTTCCGCCAAACCATCGGGACGACGCCACAAAAGTATATCAACCGTCACCGTATTCAACTGGCATCAGCGGAACTCCTCTACGGTAAGATTCCGGTAAAGGAAATCGCCGAACGCTATGGGTTTGCCAACGTTCACCATTTTTCGCGCATCTTCAAGAGTATTACGGGAAATACCCCCGCTGGATTTCGCAGTCATCATAATTTATACGAATAGACAAATAGTTATACGTCCGGGCAAAGACAAAATACCGTTTAACGTCTATAATATTCCTAGTGTTACAGATAAACATTGAGGTATCAATAGATGAAACGAGAAACTTTCGACCTTATATTTAACGATGTCAAGAAAAGAGGTGGATCCTTTGTTCCCGGATTCAACCCAATGGTCCGTGACGTAGCTCTTTCCCTTGCATGGAGAACGCAGAAGACAGCGAACGAACAGTCATTTCTTCAGGTTCGCGCCCAGACGGTTAAAGAACTTTCAAAACTGGTTGAAATCTTTATCCATCCCGGCTGGACCCTGGCAGGCGAACACCTGGTCCCTTTCCAGTGGTATTCATTCGGCTCGCAAGCGCTGAAGTGTAATGACGAAAAACAAAAGGCACTGCTCAAACTGGGATATGAAGACCAGCTTGAAGACATCGTCAGAGATGTCACCGACGCCAGCCGCCGCTGTTCCGCCACCGCCATCGGACCGCTTTCCGAAGAGATAAAGGAAATCCTCTGTTCTTGGGGAGTCACCAAATCATCCAATGTCATTATGGGCGGCGGCTGGATCGAAAATCACTCCATCCGCGATTACGACAAAGTCGTCCGCATCGGCTACCGCGGATTGCTCAACGAAATTGACGCCGAACTTCAAACACACCAGATCACCGAACCGGATTATCCTCAGCGCGAAACATTTCTGAATGGGTTGCGCGCCATCTGCGAAGCCGCGATTATCATTGCCGGTCGCTATGCGGAGCTGGCGGTAAAAATGGCCGGCAACACCACTTGCCCCAACGACCGCGAACGTCTGCTGGACATGGCAAAAACCTGTCGCCGGGTACCTGAACACGGCGCCTCCACATTACGGGAAGCCGTCCAGAGTCTTTGGTTCGCTCACCTTGTCACCTGCGCCGAGGACGGGATCAATGCCAACTCACTAGGCCATCTGGACCGGATCTTCGAACCTTACTATCAGAATGACCTTGCCGCCGGAAGAATTACCCGCGAGGATGCCGTCGACCTGATGACGGAACTGGCGGCAAAACTCTATCTGGACTATGATGTTCAGGCGATTACCCTGGGCGGCGTCAATTCCGATGGCAGCAGTGCCATTACCGACATGAGTTATATCATACTGGAAGCCTCTGCTGTTTTCGGAGAACTGCGCGACTTATCAGTACGTATCGATCGCAATACGCCTGACGAATTTTTAAATGCCTGCGCCAAACTTGTGATCCGCGGTGGCGGAATTCCGTTCTTCTTCAACGACGAATCATTCATTCCGGCGTTGACCGACCGGGGCATTCCGTTGCATGATGCACGAGAATATTCACCGATCGGCTGCGTTGAACTGACGATTCCCGGCAAGGCCAATCCCCATGCCGTTTCCGGATGGTTCAATGCCACCAAATGTTTCGAACTGGCTCTTTATGACGGCAAAGACCCGATCTCCGGAAAACAGATCGGCCCGCAGACCGGCGAATTGGCATCGTTCCAAACCTTCAACGAAGTCAAACATGCCTTTTTCCAGCAAGTCGATTTCTTTGCTGCCAGAATGGTCTACATCTGCCATCGCGGAGAGCATTTGCAGCGTGAATTCGGTCCGTTGCCCGGATGGTCGCTGTTGACCGATGACTGCATCAAGCGCGGCCGCGACATCACCAACGGTGGCGCACTATACAACTACCATTCCATCTGCCTGATGGGAGTACCGGACACTGCCGATGCCCTCGCTGCCATGGAGAAATTCGTCTATGACGAAGGCAGCGTCGACGCTGGAGAGCTGCTCCTCGCCCTGAAGGACAACTTTCAGGGACACGAGGCCTTGCGACAGAAACTGTCAAAAGGCGCACCCAAGTACGGTAACGGCGAGGACAAGCCGGATGCGCTGGCAGCCGAAATCTGTAATTACTTTATCGACAAAATGGACTCCATGAGTACGCCGGAAGCCCGTTTCTTCGTTCACCTCTTTACCTTCAAGCTAAACATCGACTTCGGCAAATCGGTCGGGGCATTGCCGGACGGACGGTTGGCCGGAGATCCGTTGGCCTATTCACTCTCTGCACATCAGGGACGCGATCTCAACGGGTTGACCTCGCTGTTCCGTAGCCTCGCGAAAATGCCGCACCACAAAGCGGCCGCCGGTTCTGCCGCAATTATCGATCTGCATCCGTCAATACTGGAGAACGTCGAAGGGCAACAGATGCTGGTACAATTGATTAAGACAGCGATCCGCATGGGGATCGGGCAGTTACAGTGGAATGTGGTTTCCGCCGACCAGCTGGAAAAGGCCAAGGCCGATCCTGAACACTTCGGCAACATTCCAGTCCGTGTGGCCGGTTATTCCCAGTTGTTCAAGTTGATCGAACCGGAGTTGCAGGATCACATTATTGCCCGCTACAAGCACAAAACCATGTGATTCTTGAATATCATACCACTCGCAACGGCTCCCCGGATATACCGGCGGGGCCGTTTTTTTTATGCTCAACGTTATTTGTCCATAAATTAATGCGTTTTTTTTTGACATTAAATATATATACGGCTATATTCTTCAGATTCAATATATTTTCGACTTGATTCGCACAACGGTTTAATTTATATGAAAATGTCAGGAGCATAAATGGCTGGAATACCTAAACTTATTGTGTTGTCCGAACAATTGCGCGGTAAAAGCTTTGAGCTGACAAAGGACCTGCATACCGTCGGACGTTCCGAAGAACGCGACATCTGCATCAAAGACCCGACCATCAGCACCTACCACTGCGAATTTATCCGCAATGGCAACGCCTACATGTTGCGCGACAATAACAGCACCAACGGCACCCGCGTCAACAATGTTCCAGTTTCCGAGCAGTTGCTGCAGAACAGCGACATCCTCCAGATTGGCGGCGTCGAGATCCTTTTCGATTGTGATGACAAGTCCGTTACTACTGTCATGCGGACCAAGACCGGGATTGATTTGGAGAGTACCGAAGTGGGCGTTTCCACCGTCCGCCGCATGGATAACTTCTCGCCGATTTCTTCGCGAAAACTGACCATGACCCAACTTCTCCTGATCGGCGTAGTGATTCTTCTGGTAATTGCGATTCTCGGCTTGCTCTCTTGGATCGGTATACTTCTGATGGGACAGCAGGACCAGAGCAATCAGCCGACCATGAAATCAATCCGTAAAACCACTTTAGTCAAACCGGTAGCGGAGCAAAGCTTCCGTAATCGGGCCTGACCATATGTACGGCGGCGACCGGGGGGGCCGCCGAAATTTAAATTTTAACTTTCAGCAGGAAAATTTTTCAATCCATGAGTAATAACGATTCCAATTTTGACCCGATGCAGGACCAGCGGCCGCGAAAATCACCGGTCGCAGCGATAATCTGGCTTATTATTTTCGCTTTCGTCTGCGTCCTTATCTATTTGAAATATTATCCTGCGCCCCAGGTTCAAAACTGGGATCAGAGCGATTTTGAGCGCAATCTAAAAGAAAATAATATCATCAGCACGGTGATAATTCCGGAAACCGACCGGATTTTTACCCTCGAAGGCGAATATCGGCGTAAAATCGACCTGGTCAAACCGGCTCCCGGAGAGAAAAACACCGGCATGTTCAAATGTCGCGTAATTTATTCGGAAGAACTCAACCGGATGATGACCTCCAATCCCGAACTTAAAATCCAGGTCAAGACCCGCGACAACTGGTGGCCAAACATGATCATGACCCTGCTGCCGATCATCCTGATCGTCGGCCTGATCTATTTCCTCTTCTCCCGCCAGATCAAAATGGCTGGTAAAGGCGCCATGCAGTTCGGCAAAAGCAAAGCCCGTATGATCATGCCCGACGATCTCAATGTCAGTTTTGACGATGTCGCCGGTGCTGATGAAGCCAAAGAGGAAGTTCAGGAAATTATCGAATTTCTACGTGACCCGCTCAAATTTAAACTTCTCGGCGGCAAAATCCCTAAAGGCGCATTGCTCATGGGCCCTCCAGGGACCGGAAAGACTCTGCTCGCCAAAGCAGTGGCCAGCGCCGCCAACGTCCCGTTCTTTTCCATCAGCGGTTCCGACTTCGTCGAAATGTTCGTCGGAGTTGGCGCCAGCCGCGTCCGCGACATGTTTGAACAGGCCAGGCACCATTGCCCCTGCCTGATTTTTATTGATGAAATCGATGCCGTCGGCCGGTCACGTTTCTCCGGCATGGGCGGTGGACACGATGAACGCGAACAGACGCTTAACGCCATGCTCGTGGAAATGGACGGCTTGGAAACGCAAGGCGGCGTCATTGTCCTTGCGGCCACCAACCGCCCGGACGTCCTCGACCCGGCGCTGCTCCGTCCCGGCCGCTTCGACCGTCAGATTGTTCTTGATCTGCCGGACATCCGCGGCCGTCGCCGGATTCTTGATGTCCATGCAAAAAATATCAAGATCGATAAAAAGGTAGATCTTGACATCATTGCCCGGGGAACCCCGGGGTTCAGCGGTGCCGACCTTGCCAATCTGGTCAACGAAGCGGCATTGCTGGCAGCACGCAACAACCGCGAAGCCGCCAACATGCTCGATATGGAAGAGGCCCGCGACAAAGTCCGCTGGGGCCGTGAGCGCCGCAGCAAAAAAATCAGCGAGCGCGAACGCAAACTCACCGCCTACCACGAGGCCGGCCATACCCTTGTGGCAATGAATTGCAAATATGCCACCCCGGTACACAAAGTTACGATCATTCCACGCGGCCAGGCTTATCTGGGCGCAACCATGACCCTGCCCGAAGATGATTCCTATACTCAGAGCCGCAACGAGTTCATCGATGAAATGGCGGTTCTCATGGGTGGTAGAATGGCAGAGGAAATCGTTTTCAAGGATATCACCAGCGGGGCTTCCAGTGACATCGATCACGCCACCAGAATCGCCCGCGCCATGGTCTGTACTTTCGGAATGAACGATAAGATCGGCCCGGTTCTGTATATGGATCAGAATAAGCCGGTCTACGTTCGCCGTGACGGCACTGCTTGCGAATCCTTCAGCCCGGAGACCGCGCGAGAGATCGATATCGAGGTTAAGGCATTGCTGATAGCGGCGCAAAGCCGTGCCAGAAACATGCTTCTCGAAAAACGTGCCGATCTGGAAAAGCTTTCGCTGGAATTACTGGAAAAGGAAACCCTTGATGTCAAACAGATCCGGGTCCTGCTCAATATGCCGGAACCAGATAGTGCGGAAGAAAAGATCTCTTCTCCGGAAAAGATCGAGATGGATCAGGAGTCGTCGAAAATCGACGTAGAGGCGTAACCATGGGTGCGGGAAAGGGCGATCCGGTCACGACATCGGAACTTACCGCAATCCTGAAAATGACTCCCGACGGGGTCGTAATTCCCTGTCGGGTTCAACCCCGCAGTTCGGCTGAAAAAGTGGTGGGAATCCTTGATGGCGCGCTGAAGATCGCGCTGCAGGCCCCGCCCGTCGAAGGCAAAGCCAACGCCGCCTTGCAGAAATTCCTCTCCGGCAAGCTGCATCTGCCTAAATCGGCAATTCACCTGGTCTCCGGTGATACGTCCCGACACAAGCTGGTTGCCGTCAAAGGCTTGCCTCCTGAAGCAGTTGCCGCAGCATTAAGCTCTGCACAATAATTTATTTCCCTCTTGCCAAAACCCCCAAAAGCCCTTATACTTTATTTGTGGGACTTTAAGGGAGGAATATAATGTTGGCGGAAATAATTTTGCATAGCGAACACAAGACGGATCCGGATCGGGATTTTTTGATTGACCGGATCGCCGTGATGAAAGATCTACCTACCCTGCCCGTTTATGTGGCCAGGATATCTTCGATGCTCCGGGATGAAAACGTAAACTCATCTGAATTGGTCAAAGCGCTTGAACACGATCCGGCACTTGTTGCCCACATTCTCAAGATGATCAACTCCGGTTATTTCGGCTTGCGGATCAAGATTGAAAACGTTGCCCAGGCTGCGGCATTGCTGGGGATTTCCGGGATCAAACAGGTCATCTATTCCGTAGCCATCATGAATATTTTCGGGAAGGAAGAGGCAGAGGAGTGGGCGCATTCCTATTCCAGCTCCCTGCTGATCGGCAAAATCATTCGCGAAAACAATCTGAACGTCGCCTCCAACCTGCCCATTACCATGCTGATGCACGATCTGGGAAAAGTGGCATTGCGACGGCTGATTCCCAGCCTGTGGCAGAAGGTACTGAACTGTTCCCATGAAAAAGGCATTCCGGTTTTTGAAGCTGAGGCAAAACTCTTTCATCTGGACCATGCCGAGGCCGGACAAATCATCATGCGCAACTGGCAAATGCCTGATGAAGTCATAATCCCTCTGGCGTTCCATCACATCGAAGATCGGCTCCCGGAACAGTTTCAGGCCGAAACAGCACTGGTTCAGATATCCAATTATATCGACTGTACCGCCAGAGGCATTATCTGCCATGCCCCCAAGCCGGGATTTCTGAAAAGCGCAGGCCTGATGGGATTTGACTTCGACCACTGGATTGCGCTTCAGCAAAACACCATTCCACAACTTGACCGCTCCTTCTGAATATCACTACTCTGAGCAATAGCAATAAAAAAGGCATCCGGCTTAACGTCGGATGCCTGAACTACAAATCAGATCTGCCACTTATCAGCAGGCAAGGAAATTTTCCATTGCCGCATCATAGTCGCTCTTGAACAGTTCGTTGGTTGCACTAACAGCGTTAATGCCTTCGAAGTCAAGATAATCTTCCAGCTCACCATCGGTTTCCATAAAGTCCATTTCTTCTTCATACGGCAAACCAAAACCGCTGCTCAGAGAGTCGAAGTTCGCATCGCCCAGCAGCTGGAAACGGCTGGCATACGGATTTATGCCGCGTTCTCCGCCAACAGGCAACTGATCCAGCGAACCACCCAAATCACCACTCAGACCGATCAGGCTGAAACCGCGCTGTGTATCGACGCTCACTCCGAACCCGCCCAGATCAAGGCTGGAGGGCGCGAAAATAGTCGGGTGATATGGGCCCATCGGCATGTCTTCGCCGCGCCAGTCCACCATGTTGTCGCTGTTGTATAACGTCCAACCTTCAGTCGGGAAATCCAGAACACCGGCAGCGCGGAAATCCATTCCCGTCGTGTTGCCGAACATGAACTGCCCGGAACTCACGATCGAAGTGGAATTGATCGTCCAAGAACCGCCAGTGTACCGATACATCGAATAGGCCAGCGGATTAAAATTACCGCCTATAATACTACCGGTAGCAGTTGTAGAATCGACATCAGCCATCAGAGCCGTACCACTAAGATTATCCAGCGTAAAGGTCAACTTAACCGTCTTATCCAGACTGCGGATGTCCGCTGATGGATTGTAGGGATTATTTGCCGCTATACCGTCACTGGCCCGGAGACCGACCCAACCATTGGCACCAATACCGGAAGTCAACGTAAGGTCAAGACCGCCATTTGCCGATCCAATACGGTAAACCGTATTTCCAGCCCCGACCATCTGCTGATACAGCATCCCACTGCCGCTGGTCACAAACCAGCGGTCACCCGGGATAGCCGGAGCATTTTCCAGATAAAGATTGCCGTTACTGATGGTCACGTTCAGATTGGATATCCAGTTAAAATTAGTAACATAGACACTGCCGCGGCGAAATTCGATGCCGCCGGTACTGTTATAATTCAGCGCGGTTACGGTCAGGCTGCCGGTATTGGAAATAACCTGATTTGTGGCACCAGCAAGAGTCAAGGTTCCGATCGTCGTCGCCGCGCTGTTGGTCAACGAACCGGTGATTCCGACCAGCGTCAACCCGAAACTGCCGGCACCTGCCAGCGTCAGGTTTTGCAAGCCGGTAATGTTGTCGATATTGTTTCCAACCGAGTTATTCAAGGTCAGATTTTGTGTGCCGGTACCGCTGATATCCTTAATATTGAGATTCCGGCCAGTGACTGAGACATTGCTGCCGGCAATCACCGTATTCTGGTTGAATGTAATATCCCCTGACGCCACGATCGTCCCGTATAATTGCACCGCACTGTTGCTGATGACATTTAGATTTCCGAGATCGTTGAGATTCTTCAAACGAACGTCACCATTAACGGCGCTGACGGTGAGGTTATTGCCATCGCCGTCAAGATTAGTGGTCTCGACATAGACATGCCCGGTGTTGGATTGAATCAGGGCATTGGCATCTACCAGTTTGACATTACCGCCAATTTCAATAGAGCGCTCGACATGGATTGTAGAAATTTCCAGCGGAAGACCCGTGCTGGAAAGACCTAGCCCACCAGCGGACAAGGTAATATCAACACTTAACGCATACGCTTCAACATAGAATATCCCCTGTATGCCGGCCGCGCCATCCTGAATGACAACATCCGCTGCCTGAGTGGTGACGAACTTGATCCGGGCATTAGACGCAACCGTCATATTGTCCGAATTATATGTTCCGCCGTCATGGTCATAAATTGTGAAGTCGGTGGATACAGATATTGTCAGCGTACTGGTGTCCTGCACGTCGAAGTTGGTAATCGAGATCGTTTTCGCCGTAAGAACGGATTCGTTACTGCCGGTCGAGGTAATGCCGGTGCCGGAGATATTATTCGTTGCCGTCAACGTCGCATTATCAATATAGATCTGGTTGGCAATGGTCAGGTTATTGCTGGCGGTAACGGTAGAACCGTCAACGCTCAAGTCGGCGGCAGCAATATTCCAACCGGAAATTGACCCCCCCGAAGCCATAATAATCGCGCCGTTATTGTAAATGGTAATATCTCCGGTTCCAGCATTCAACTGGCTGTTATTAACGTCCAATCCGTCAGCCTTGAAGTCGGTCACGGTCATTCCCGTACCGTTGGACAGACTCACATTACCATATACCCGTGTCGCGGCACTGCTGTAAGTCCCGCCATCGATAGTCAAATCGGCATTCATCATTGAGGTCCCGACCGTTACCGCGCCGGAGGCGGTAAAGGTTCCGTCGGTGATGGTAACACTCCCCAGAGAATATACTTCATCGCCGGATAAATTTCCGGAAGCGGTCACGTTTATAAGTCCGTTGACCGAAATATTATTGGCATTGAATACACTTCCCACCGTCAGATTGCCGCGGACATATAACGTCGACTCACTTGAGGTTTTTGTTCCGCCATTAAGGGTCAGATTGCCGTAACCGCTGGCATCTGCCACGATCAGCAATTCCTGAGTAGTCCCGGCAATGGCCGAATAGGTAACCGTGCTGGTATCCGTCGCGCTGGCAATGGTGATTCCGCTCAGGTTCGTCGTCGCCAGTACCAGATCCCCTGCCAAGGTGACCTCGCCGACAAACAGACCGTTGACCGTAAAAGAACCGCCACTGTCAACCGTCAAATTCGCAATCGACACGGTGAAGCTTGTTGTGCCAACAGTAACCTCATATCCATTATGAATTTCAACCGTACATTTCGAACCAACTGTCCATATCGCTTCAATAGTTACAGCATCAAGGGTTCCATAATGGGTGTCAAAAACGAAAATCGAATCTGGAACTATGAAATCACCAACCGACGCGGAATTAGTCCATTTACTCGCATCATTAACATTATCATTAATTCCCCCAATATAATAATGCGTTGCCTCGGCAATCGTCATCTTTTCATAGGAGCCGATGGTTGTTCCATTATCGGCGGCAACCCCGTCATGCCGGTGGGAACCTCGCTGGTCGTATTGAATGGGAGTCTCCGTAACCGCCCCATCCTTCAGCGTCGAATCAGCCAATTTATACCAGACCCCGCCTGTTACAGTCTGATAGTAATATTCTCCATCGTCCCCCAAAGCCACCTGCGTTCCTTTCTGGTACAGGAAACTTGGAGTGGTTCCGCCGCCGACATAGAGGGATTTCGTCGGGCCGCCGTTATCACTGACTGCGGTGTCCAGGAAAAGTTCGGCGACCGTAAAGTTATCGCGGGTGGAAATATATACGCTTTTGGCTGCCGCCGTCGGGAAATAACTTTCACTGTTGACCGTACCGAGCACCGAATATACCGCATGGACGCGGCTACCATCGAACGCATAGAGAAATACGTCAGTCCCGGTATTCTGTGCGATCACGGTATTGGCCATCTGCAGGACACCTGCGCTCTGATAGAGCCCGGCGCCACTGCCACCGGTATTGCTGTTGTTGGCAACCGTCACATAGATCAGTGAAAGCGTGCCGCCGCCGCCGAAGTTGATACCGCCGCCGTTATTGCCGGAAGTATTCTGGCTCACCGTGGAGTTGACCACGGTCAGGTCCGCAGCGGAGACCATGATGCCGCCGCCCTGGTCAGACGCGGTATTGCTGTAAACCGCACTGTATTCGATTATACATTCCGCTCCGGCGCCGCCGGCACCGATAACATACATACCACCGCCCACTCGCGCCGTATTGTCGTAGATCTCCGCATAACTGATCGAGAAGTTCTTCGACGCCTGGAAATAAATCCCGCCGCCTTTTTCGGAGGCCTCGTTGCCGTATACACTGGAACCTGAATTGATTGTAAGGTCACGGCCCACCGAGTAGATACCGCCACCATATTGCGCGCAGTTATCGGTGATCTGGGTATTGTTCAATATCAGGTTGCCCTGCGAATAGATACCGCCGCCGTACTGCGCGGAACCGTGCCGGATAACCAGATTGTTCAGCGTCACCGTGATCGGATTGCCGGTAACTTCGCCCAGCGCCAAGGTCAGAACACTGAAAGTATATGCCGAAACCGACGGCGAGTTTTCCGACGCCTGAATAATAACCTCATGATTATTTTGCGTAACTATTTCCACCGACTTGTCAATAGTTAGAGTACTCGTCAACGTAATGGTCGAAAGACCGAGGACTGGCACATAGGCGTAGGAATTGCCGACTTTCTGCCAGGTCTCCAAATTTTCCATGATAGTGATAGTCGAATCGGGATCCGCCCACATTACGCCCTCACGGAGATTGTTGTCCGAAAGCCACGGCGTATTGGTGGTAAAGCTATGGTAAACGTCCGTCGGAACGCTGTTCGAGTCTCCGGCACGGTCAACCACCACATTATGGATCGGTTGATATGAACCGATAACATACATACCGACGTATCTGTCCGCCCCGCGCTGATCGGAACTTGCATTTCCCCCAAGTGTCGCGCCATAATTACTCAGTGCCCAGCTGCCCTCAAGCAGCTTCAGCGAACGGGTCAGGCCGCCACGATAATACAACGTTTCACACAGATACAAGTCATCGATCTTACCATACATGGCGCTGGCCGGATCGATATTGGTGCTGACATGGTTATGGAGCGATGCATCACCCCAATCGAAGTTGTCAACACCGGTAAAATATCGCCCAATAATATTATAACTGGCATTGGCTGCAGTTGCCGAAACATTATCCTCCAGAGCGTATATATCGTTATAGGTATAGCGCCCGGCATTACCGCGCACCAACGTTTGATTATTCGCCACAATCGAATTCTGCAGCTTATTCAAAACGGCAGAATTATATGTATCGGCAACATACAATGCACTGTGGTTGGTTTCATCAGATCCGTCTTTGAGGTTGGCAAGATTATAGGCTATCGTAGACTGTACAATATTAAGGTTCCACACATCAGCGTAGATCCCCGCCCCCAGAGCGGTACCGCTACCCTCCGCGACGGAATATACCGTATTATGAGCGATGGTGGAATTGTAGATATATATATTGCCCCATGAGTTACGGAAGCATATCCCGCCGCCAAGCGCCGAATCAGTATAATAGGTACTGTTGTTGGTCGCCGTGTTATTATCAACGGTACAACGCTGCATGAATAAATCAGCGCCATATGTCACATACATACCGCCGCCGTAACCGGAGTTATGCGACGCCTGTCCATCCGCTTCCGCGCCAGAGGCGCAGCCAGTAATAGTGGTATCAGACATAGACAGGTTTGCCCGAATATCCCCAATATCCCAAGACAGATAAATTCCGCCGCCGTAACCGGAGCTATAGCTGCCGCCGGCATGGGCGGCTGTACAGTTCTGAATCAGTATATTGTTCAGTGTGACAGTTCCACCGATAATGTACATCCCACCGCCGCAGCCACCGCTGGAAAAACCGGTATAAGCAGTACTGGCAACACCATTTTGAACAGTTATGTCATTTATGGTCACCACGCCGGAACTAATGCCGAATATACGGGAATTGGCGGTGGCATCCTCACTGCTGCGGGCATCAATGGTGATCCGCCAGGAATCGGTCTGTAACGAACGGGTGTCATGGTCGTAGTTATAATTGTTGTCAATTTCGGAACGTTCGGAAAACAACGAACCATCGATGATGATCTGTTTATCGGAATTAACCCTTCGATAAGAACCAATAACAATCTGGGCACCACCACCGCTGCCCTGCAGGTAGATGGTATTATCATTGCCGGAAGTCTGTTTAAAGACACTAGTATCGAAGTTGATATAACGATCAGAATCAGAACCTTCATAATTGTCAATCCAGTAAACCGCCTCGCGCAAGGTCACATAGTTATAGATCGCGGAATTAGAATATAAGCTGGCTTGATCGGCAGAAAATACGGACGTATCATCCGCCTTGGTGTTTACCGTCAACTTGAAGATCGGATCAAAAGCGCCGATGGCAACCAAAGACTTATTGTCACGCCCATACTGCACCACGGTATTATTCGCAACCGTATAGCGATAATTGCCGCGCTGGTCATAGGAAATGGAAGAAATCTTCAATCCCGCAAAAGCCACGCTGCTCTCATTGGTGATCGCCAGCGCCATGGTCTTGTAATTGGCGTGGTACATGAGTTCCGTATCCAAGCCAAGGTCACCAACAACTTTATTGGAATCGTCATCGAAATTATACCCCCATAAGGAATTATGCCGCAAAACGACATTATAGGTGCCGGAAATAGAACTGGCGGCTCCGTCAGTAAAATAATATTCCGAATTGCCTTCATTTTCATGAATAATCGTGTTTAGGATCGTTGACGTTGACGCGGCGTCGAGGTAAAATGCCGAGCCTTTACCATTAATAGCTTCATTATAAGCCAAAGTACAGAACGTCAGGTTCAACGTCGGCGAAGAACCGATGTAGATGGCGCCGCCGTTGCCGGTGTTGGTATAATTGTAGGCAAACGTGGAGTTGACGGCCGTAAGCTTTCCGGCGACCATATAGATCGCGCCGCCGCCGGTGCCCCTGAAAACAGTATTACTGTATTTGTTATTATTATAAAACGAAGAGGTGGTGATGGAAATCAATCCGGCGCTTGGCGTTGCCGCCGCATAATAAATACCGCCGCCAAGACCAGACGTGGCAATATTGTGGTAAATTTCGGAGTCGTAAAACGTGGCAGTCCCGGAGTCGACCATATAAAGGCCGCCGCCATTACCGGTTTCCGCCGTATTATCACCCAGGCGCAGGAAGTCTGCAGTGAAATTACCGGAGTTATCCATATAGATCCCACCGCCGGAATTTCCGGCGGTATTGCCGGTGACAATTGAACAATCCCAGCAATCGCCATACGAATAAGCGACACCGTCGGTGTATTGCCCGACAATAATCAGATTACCGGAATCTTTCATATAAATACCACCGCCATTACCGTTGGTCGCTTCGTTGTCTTGAATCCAACTGTAACGCATGGTCAGCTTGCCGCTCATATTATCCGTATAGAGACCACCGCCATCGGTCGCAGCTTTATTTGTGTTATAATCAACACTATAGAAGTAGGAATCACCGGCTGCATCTTTGATGTAACCGCCGCCGCCGGCGCCGGCAGCCGCCTCATTTCCAGATATCGTCACAAATGTCAGATTGATAGCCGTTTCCGTGTAGTAACCGCCGCCGGAACCATTGGTAGCCGTGTTATTTGAAATGTAAACCGGACGATTAACATCGTTTCCTTCGATCGTCACCGTTCCGGTGGAATTGAAAATCCCACCGCCGGAGTTCGCCGCCGTATTATTATTAATGGTACAATAGGCAACGCCGGAATATTCCCCGGGGCGAAGATAGATGTTCAACGTTCCGGCATTATAGATACCGCCGCCGTCATTCGTGGCAGTATTGTCATGGATATTAATATTGGTCAAAGTAAGACTGCCAAGATTGTAGATTGCGCCACCTTGACCCTTGCCATATTCAACGTTTTCGTCAACCTTGCCAAAGAAGAATGACGTATTTTTTATCACCACAGTTGCCCCACTGTCAACCCGCAGAAGACGGAACGACGCGCCTCCCTGATTATCCGCCAGACGGCACAACTCATTGGCGGCGTCTTTGAGCGCATCAATCTGAGTATTGCACGTTACAACATTTGCATTCTGCTGTCCCGAAATCGACATATACTGATTAATCGTGTCGCCATCATAGGTTGTCATTTGGTCGTAGGCGGTAAAAATCAAACCGTTAATAATACTGGAGTCGTTACAATCACTGATTGCATTACGACAGTTTATGGCAATGTTCAGTTGAACCAATGCGGCAACTTTATCCGCCCCGTCCACCATCGCATCATATTTCGTCTGTAAATAAGTAACGAGGTTGTTGGCTTCATTATAAGCATTTGTAATGCTTGCCACCAGTTGTCCGGAATAATCAGTCTCCCCCACTTCACCAATGGAACGATTGAAATAATACATTACCCAACTTTGAGGAGTGGGATCATCAATTTCCGTAGCATCCTTGTTGGGTGTGTCATCAATTTTATCTTGAATCTGGTCAACATAATAGTCATTATTACCATCGGCATAATTGATATGCGCCTGAGCGCTTTCCAAACCGTTTACGGGAGCAGAGGCATCCTCCCGGGTAATGCCCACATAAGTAAAGGCACCGTTGCCCAGGCTTATCTCGCCGTTTATGGAAATATCATTAGTAATCACCAGCTCGTTATAGTTTGCTCCTGTTTTCAACCGGATCGTCGTTCCTCCGAGGGTATCGGCACTGGCAAAGGTAATGGTGCCGCCGCCTTCGAGGGCATTAAGTTCGGCAATCGCTTCGCGGAGAGTGGTCTTTTCCGCCAGTCCGCCGTCATCGTCCAAAATAGTGGTAACGGTAATATCCTTAAGGTTGTAAGCATAATCAATAGTGAAAGCACCGGCGGCGATACTGCCGGAATGATATTCGAGGACCCAGTTACCGGCACGGCCGGTAATGTCGCTGGAGGCCGCGATATCGGCATGGGCAATACCGGCAAGGTTATCGACAAAGGACTGGCCGGCATCGTCTTTAGCCAGATCGCAACCATAGATAAGGATATCCCCGCCTTCATTCAGGCTGTCGCCCCAGGCGGCGATCTGTGCCGAGAGGGAATCGACGGTTGATCCGTCCACCCGGGTATTGCCCAGATAGAAATAACCGTTGCCGCCATGAACAAACATATGGATGGAATCATAAAACCCGTCTTTACCATCCAGATACGTTTCGATCTCCGACATGGCATCGTAGCCATCAACATAAAGCACATCGACATTATTTCCAAGTTGCGAGGCAATATCTTCGGAATCCTTCAATTCGGAGTTGATAATCGCCAGCTGACGGTATTCCTTTACGGTGATGTCGTAATCGTAGGCATCGATCTTTTCGCCGTCGAAATAGACGTCGACCACATCGATATTGCCGTCTTCAAGGATCCAGTCGGCATCAGCGGAGCCGCCGGTAAGGTCAGTACTCGCCGCTACATCGGCATGAGTCAGATTTTCAATCGCATCAATAACCGAATCACCCTTGGCGGTACCGGCAAAATCAGAAGAAAGAATATCGATCCGACCGTCACTATCCATCAACGTGCCAAGCTCGGACCAGAACTCCTGCTGTTCGGCGTCATTCGCAATACTTTCGGCAGAGGTCACATCGGAACTGGAAATAATCAGCTGGCTGGCGTCATTGGACTGGACGGCAAAGGCAATGGAATCGGCTTTTTTATCACCGAGGGAGCTTTTAATGGATTCGAGCAGAGAATCGAGGGAGACCTTGGCAGGGTCATAGGAGATGACAATCGTATCGGCAGAGGCGGAATCTACAAGTTCATGGGCATTCTGGAGCGTTTCGGAAACAATCAGGACATGGACATCCTGTTGCTGACTGTTGAGCGCATCCTGTATCAAAGCGTCAATACTGCCGGTATAATCGGTACTGGCAGTGGTACTATCGGCAGAGTTATCGCCGGAGCTGTCGCTGCTGGAGGTTTCCGCTGTCTGATTCTGAGCATCGGAGTTCTGCGTATCGTTCTGCGCATCCTCCTGCTGTTGTTCCTGCTGGTCCTGTTGTTCCTTAATCAGAGTAGCCACATCAACTGCGGCCGCACCATCAAACAGAATACGGTCTTCCAATAAATACATAGTCCAAGCTCCTTATTTTCTGCCTATATCCCAACTGATCTCTGCCGGAAATCAGTATGTTACTGTAATAAAAACCAATCCGCGCGGTTTTGTCGTTTTAATTAACCCCGTTAAGCTTATCAAGCTTACGGCGTTCCTCTTCAGTCATCAAAGAGGCGCGAACCTCCACATTATTATAAACAGCAATGCCGTTCTTGTTGACATAACCCTTAACCGGGGCCTTCTCCGGCTTGGCGGCTAGAGCTTCACCCATGGATTCCTCCATGCCATCCCACACATGCTCGACCCAAGTCTGGCCACCATAATTAACGACCTTGAGTTTCGGCTGGGGTAAGGGCAAAGGCTGCTTCGGTTTCTTGAATCCAGCCTGGGCGAACTTGTCAATTTCCTGACGCTGATCATCCTCGAATGTGGTCAGGAAAGCAATACCGTTATAAACGATGGTTCCGTCATCACGGACATAATGCTGTCCAAGGCAATAGGGCAGTTCTTTGGCAAGATTAATTTTCAAGTCAGCAAACATGGTATGTGCCTGCTTGATGGAGTGCGGCTCAACCCCGACCGCGTTTAGCAGCCGGAAATACGCCAGATAGCAGTTGCCGAGAGCAACCGTGCGGTAAATCTGGTTTTCCACCGCTTCGAGTTCCAGACGGTCGAGGTCAAGCTTCTTGATATCGCCACCGGCCGAATAGGAATTGCGTGCAGCTTCAAGTTCCTGGGTATAGTTCTTGAAAAAACGGTCATCCAGCTGGAAACGGCGGTATGCTTCACCGATATTGCGGTAAGCCACGCGAACCTGACCAACCACCCCGAAAGAGAGCGCCAGCGAACGGATCTCGAGCTCTTTCTGCTCCGTCTTCAGGGCTTTGTATTCCACAAACTGCGAGGGAATTCGGGCAACGTTGTAAGCTGCGCGAATACCGATTTCAGCCCAGCTGTGGTTATAGAGGAACTGATTATTGTCCTGAGTAAAATCCATGAAAGCTTTGACATTGGGGAACATTTTGATGATCGTCTTATCACTCTCAATAACCGTCAAATGATGCTGGATATCCAACTGCCGGAGCTCGGGACGCTGACGCAGCGCAACTTTTTCCAAAAAATAAATGTCCGGCAGAGCCAGAATGGAAGGATCAACCTGTGAGAGAATCGCCGTATCGATGCGAAGCGGACTGTCGGGAGTCAACCCCATCAGCGACTTCAGCTCAACTGCGGCATTGGCATGGTTGCGGCGGAAAGTCATAAAGGCTTCTTCCAAACGGATAAAACGTTTGCGTTCGTCAAGAATGGTAAGCTGAGAGATCGCCCTGCTTTCGCTGAGTTCCTGAAAAACCTTATCAATATCACGGCATCTTGCCAGGAGCTTTTCGGTACTTTCATAAGCGTCCTGAGTAGCGGCAAGCGAAAGATACGCCTTGACCACATCAAGGATCAGATTCTGCGCGGCGCGACGCTCCATGGAACGATTGAGGAGGACCCGGTCCTGCGCCTGCACTGAGGAAAGATAGGCAACGCCGAAATCTACAGCGCTGAAAGCAATATCAACGTTGAACTTTTCGTCATAACGGTCGGTACTGCGGCTCATAACCAGACTCTGCTGCCCGGTTTTCACATCGATCGATGCAGCGGCATTGTCATTATTACGTCCGGTGAGCTCAAGCGACACGTTCGATTCCGGAAGCATCTGGAGAATCGCGGAATACTTATCGGCATTCTCAACGGCTTCCTTCAACTGGTAAACCTTAAGATCAAGGTTGTTTTTCAGGGCATAACCAATGCATTCTTCAAGAGTGAAAACCTTATCGGCCGGGGCTTGAAACTTCTTAACCTCGTCAAAATGTTTTGCCGCCGCTTCCTCGCGCTGCTTGCGATAGTACTCTTCATTCTGACACCCAACCAGTGCCGCAAATATCAGCATCGCCAAACCCAGCAAAATTCTACCAGCCATTATCATGATTCCTTTTCTTTCAATACACCACTATCAGATACCCGCCACCGACGAATTCTATTACACCGGAACTCCAATATATTCAATTATTTACAAACAATTCACCCCTTTCGAGGCTAAAATCCCCAAAGGTGTAACTACAAAAAAAGCTAATAACCATAGCACACTATATATGCAAATGCAAGCAGGGGAAAATAACAAAAAGCATCGTAATCTGTTTATACCCTGCAATTATCGTTGGTTTATACGCCCAGGAAGTTACCACCCCGCATAAAA
>QKAL01000169.1 GCA_003246475.1 Lentisphaerota bacterium | reverse complement strand
ATATGTCATGATGTCCGGAGATGTGGAGTGGGCGGCAACAATTTTTTCCCGGCTTGAAAAATATCTCGATTACTGGCGGAAATACCATTCTGCCCCATTCGGACTTTATCGGTGGCGATATACTTATATGTCAGGCTTCGATAATGAAATTACCGGCACAATGTTTCCGCCCGACACCATAATCTCGCCTGATCTCAATGCATGGTTGTATCTGGAACTTCGCAGCATGGCTTTTCTAGCCGAAAAGCTGGGCCTTAGCTCAGGGTATGTAAACCATGCCGAACAACTTAAAAAGGCGATAAATGACTATCTGTGGGACGAGGACTACGGGACTTACGCCTCTTACGATCTCTGTTCAGGTAAAAGGCGGATTTCCTGGACGGATGGGTCGTTACCGGGTACGGTCGGATATTATGCTTTCTTGAGTTGTTCATCTCTCATCCCGTTGTTTGCCCGTATTGCCTCGAAGCAACAGGCCCGGCGCATGATCGAACGGTATGTAATTTCGCCGTTGCATTTTCGCAGTCCGTACGGTATTCGCAGCCTCTCTTGTTCGAGTGAGTATTACAATAATGCCTGTTGGGGCAATCCTCCCAGATATGGAGACCATCGCCGTTTGACTAATTCCAACTGGCAGGGACCTGTCTGGATTCCGCTTAACTGGTTTGTATTCCATGCCTTGTTGTTCTACGGGTTTAACGCCGAAGCTGAAGCTCTGGCCGATGATACGTTCAAGGTAATCGCCATGAGTGTTGAAAAACTGGGGTTCATGCGTGAAAACTTCCATGCCGAAACCGGTGCCCCTCTCTATGCCGATAATTTTGCGTCATGGAATATCCTTGCCGACCTCATGCCTGAATATTTACCCGGCAATAATCCGCGGCTTCCTCTTTTTGTCCCATAATTATTAATTAATGAAGGTATTTTGATATGAAAAATTATGACTGTATTGAAGTTGCTGTTCTTGGTCTTGGCGAAATGGGCCAAACTCATGTCGAAGCAGCATTGGCGTCACCGTTCGTCTCCCGGGTTTATGGTTATGAACCGGAACCACAACGTGCCGCAGTTCGGGCTGCCGAACTTGGAATTGCCGGAACATCTGAACTGGAAAATATTCTGAACAATCCGAATATAAAACTGATGTATATTGCTTCGGTTAATGAGGCACACTCCGAACAGACCGTCAAAGCTTTGCAGGCGGGAAAAGCAGTGTTATGCGAAAAACCGATGGGTATCAATCTGGCCGAGGCTCAAAGAATGTTGAGCGCGGAAGCTCAGACCGGAAGTTTTTTGCAAATCGGGTTCGAACTCCATTATTCAAAGCTTTATCAACAAGCAAAAAAATGGATCACACAAGGGCTTATCGGTACGCCGTTGAACTGCCACTGCCGCTATTACTGTAGTGAATTTCACTTGAAAAACACCTGGCGTAGCCGCAGTAAAGGTACGCTCATCGGGGAGAAACTTTCGCATTATCTCGATTTGCAGAAATGGTTTTTCGATGATATTCCCGAAACCGTCTATTCGGTCAGCGCACCCAATGCCGTGTCTTACTTTAACCATCCCGACAACCATCAAATAATCACCCGGTATCATAGAGGGGGAATTGCCTCTCTGAATTTCATTATGCATTTGGCAGAAACGGACCATACCGACCCCTTGTTGGAAATGCTGGAAAAACAGTCTGACGATGGTCATTGCCTGCAATATCATATCTACGGGGACAAAGGCGCAATCGAGACGGATGTTTTTCATCGCCGGATTCGTCGTTGGGAATTCACCGACAGCCCCAAACAGTTGGTCAGCCGGATTGTCGAATCCATCAGTTTCCCGAAAGAGAATGATCAGGAGTGGTTTCATAATGTCCGAGGGCAGAATCTGCGCATTGCCGAATTGGTAGCTTGTGGCTTGCCACCAGATAACTCGGCGACCAATTCATATGATTCCATGAGACTGTGTTTTGCTTCGGAAGTGTCCTTCCGGGAAAATCGTATTGTAAGTTTTGATGAAATTTGAGCATACGACTCCACCGAGGCCGTCATAATTCATGATGACGCTGCAATGTTTTGTAACATTGCATTGGACTTGAAGGTCATCCTTTGACCTGATGGCGGAAGTTACGAGGAGAAACTCCGACAAATTGTTTGAAGCGGCGAGAAAAATGAAACTGATCGTTAAACCCAAGTTGCAGCGCAATTTCAGCAATAGAAGACGTTGTCCCCGTCAACATCCGGCAGGCCTCTGATATAATTTCATCATTACGGAAACGACCGGGGGATTTCCCGGTAAGTTCGGTGAATTTACGCCGAAACAATGAATATGACATATTCATATCATTCGCAATATCTTCCAGAGAAGGGCGTGTCAAGGTCCCCTGACGCAAATGATGACACGCCTTTTCCCGCCAGACCAAATTCTCATCGGGGACAGTTTTGGCATCCCATTGTCTTATAGCTTCGGCCAGAATTAATTGCAGACGGCACAGCCGGGTCAGATCTGAACAATTCTTATCTCCCTTGTCATGTGTGATTATGGCACGAAAACAATCCAGCCAGTAGTTTACCGGTTCCAGCGATAAAACTAAACTTTTATTCCCAGGATATCCCTGATTATGCCAGCAATCGAATATCGGACCAGAGAACCATACAAAAAATTCGCTCCATCGGTTGCCTGGACAAGGACCATAACTTTGATCGACGCCGGGTGTCGTCCAGACCAGCGTTCCCTTCCGTAATACGGTCTTTACTCCGGTACTGTCCCGGTAATTGGCCTCACCATCCAGAGTATATACAAGCAGATAATGCGGCGTCGGACGAAAATAATCCGGCGGAGGGGCATGACCATAAGTTGCCTGGCTGTC
>QKAL01000122.1 GCA_003246475.1 Lentisphaerota bacterium | reverse complement strand
TATTGTTTCTCCAGGCGCGAAGCTTGGAGAAAACGTGGAGATCGGGCCTTATGCCATTATTGAGGACGATGTGGTCATCGGCGACGGCTGCTTTATCGACGCTCATGTCAAGATTGCGCGGTATACCTCCATGGGGCCGCGCTGCCGCGTCTACTATGGCGCGCTGGTGGGCGAGGAACCTCAGGATCGCCGCCGCCAGAACGGTATTGTCTCATATACCGAGATCGGCGCCGATACCAATATTCGCGAGTATGTGACTATTCATCGTTCCCCCTTTGAGGGGCAGAAGACGATTATCGGTGACGATGTGCTTCTGATGGCGTTCGTCCATGTCGCCCATGATGTGATTATCGGCAACCATGTGACTGTTGCCAATCAGACGGCGCTGACCGGGCATGTTGAGATCGGCGAAGGCGCTATTCTCAGCGGTTACATCAAGATCCATCAGTTCTGCCGCATCGGTCAATTGGCAATGATCGGCGCCAATAACGTATTGGTGCAGGATGTACCGCCTTACTGTCTGATGGAAAAGAACGGTTATATTGTCGGCCCGAACACCATCGGCTTACGCCGGGCGGGGTTCACCAACGAGCAGCGGGCGGCGATACGCCACGCGGTGAAAGTGTATTTCTTCAACGGTTTGAACGGAACCAATGCGGTCAAGGAAATCATGGAAGGCGAGGTCACGCCGGAAGTGGAAAACTTCGTCAAATTCGTGACCTCAACCCAGCGCGGCATCGTCTCCGGCAATCCCGACACAGTCTTCGATAAAGCTGAATAAGTTTGTTTTTTAACCAATCAAAACAAGGGGGATCGAACATGAAAGTCATCGCCATCAACGGCAGTCCGCGGAATAACGGCAACACCTTCAATGCGTTGAATACCGTGTTGCAGGAGCTAGAAAAAGAGGGGATCAATACCGAGATCATTCATGTGGGAAATAAGCTGATTCACGGTTGTATTTCCTGTGGTAAATGCTTCGAAACTACCGATTGCCGCTGCGTTTTCAACGATGGGGTCAACGAGATCATCCAGCGAATGATTGAAGCCGACGGCATACTGCTGGGTTCACCGGTATACTATGCGGGGATCAATGGGACGATGAAGTCGTTTCTTGACCGGGCGTTTTTTGCTTCCGCGGGGGGAGGGCGTCCGTTCCGGCTGAAAGTCGGCGCGGCGGTTGTGGCGGTACGGCGCGGCGGCGCGAGTGAGACCTTCGACCAGCTGAACAAGTATTTCTGCATTTCGGAAATGATAGTGCCCGGGTCAAACTACTGGAATCAGATTCATGGCTTGATGCCGGGAGAAAGCAATGGTGATGCCGAAGGTCTGCAGACAATGCGGGTTCTGGGGCGCAACATGGCGTGGCTGTTAAAACTGATGGAGTACGGCAAGGCGCAGGTGCCGGCGCCGCCGGAAGAGGAAAAAATCCATACCAACTTCATCCGCTGACGGATAACTCGTACCGGTGGTGTGCCGGTGCGAGTTACAGGAAGCAGATACGGGAGATGCACTGGTCGAAACTTTCCTGGCCGCTGAGGATGTCGATCTCGATGCGCATGAAATGCATCGGCAGGTCGCGGCGGTCTAGGCGGGGCATGCGGACGGCGTCCTTTTCCGTGGTGATGACCATTTGCGCGCCCGCTTTCTTTGCGGCGTTGATGAAGTCGATCACCTCCTGCTGACGATAGCGGTGGTGGTCGGCATAATGTTCGGAATAGACGATCTCCGCCCCGAAACCGTTAAGGAAATCTTCGAAACTTTCCGGTTTGGCAATACCGCTGAGTGCGGCGATTTTCTTGCCCTTGAGTGAGTCCAGCTCGCTGCGGCTTTCCTTGACGTAGACGTCTTCCAGATATTTCGGGCGGTGGCAGCATTCAATGATTTCGGCCCGGTGATTGTGACGGCGGACAAAGGTTTTGAAGTGGCGCAGGTGGTTGCCGCCGTTGGATTTGGTAAGGAAGATGTAATCGGCGCGTCGCAAATTTTTTATGGGCTCGCGCAGGATGCCGCGCGGGAGAACATGGTGATTGCCGAAGGGATCGGTGGAATCGATCAGCATAATGTTGATATGAGGTTTCAGATTAAGATACTGGAATCCGTCGTCGAGGATCAGCGTATCGGTGGAAAATTCCTCGATGGCATAGAGTCCCGACTTGACGCGGTCTTTGTCTACCAATACGACCACGTCACGTAGATTGGACGCCAGCATAAACGGTTCGTCACCGGCAAACGCGGAGTCGAGCAACAGGTTTTTGCCGTCGGAAACGACCTTGGGCGGGATCACCTTTTTGCGCGAGGAGAATTTCTGTTTCCACTTAGTCCACAGGGAACGCTGTTTTGAACGGTAGCCACGGCTGAGGATCGCCACTTTGCGTCCCTTCTGGCTTAAGGTCCGGGCAAAAACTTCGACGACCGGGGTCTTGCCGGTGCCGCCGCAGGTGAGGTTGCCGATACTGATTACCAGGCAGCCGATCGAACGGTTGCGGAAGACTCGCTTGTCATAGACCCACAAGCGGAACTGCACTGCCATGCGGTAGAAACGGGAGAGGAAAAAGAGTACGAGACGGATAGCCACATCTTCCGGCCGCCTGCGCTTGCCGAGGATGATCGACAGAAAATATTGTTCCAGTTGTTCGCTGATATCCCGGATGGACATAAACCTCGCCACTTCCTGTTATTGATAACGGACGAGTAATCTACAACCGGTTCAGCCCATCCGCAAGGAATTTATCGTACAGTTTCCGAAAAACCCGGTGCCGCATGGCTTCAGGATGTAAATTTTGACTTTTTGGAGAGGATTTCCGCCCGGGATATTGACTCCTGAAAATAATGTATTAAAATTTAGATATGATACTTTTCAGGGGGTAGGTTATGTACAGAATAATTGTTGCCGAAGACGATTTCATCATCCGCCACGTTTATGCCGATATTCTTGATGGGTTGGGGCATGAGAGCATTCTGTGTCAGAATGGTAAAGAGGCGGTTGATGCGTTTATGGAAAAGCCTGCGGATATGGTGATCCTCGACATCAACATGCCGGTGATGGATGGCCTTACGGCCTGCCAGGAGATCCGCCGCAGTCCGGATGGAATCAAAGTACCGATCATTATTGTTTCCGGCAACAATACGGAAGATGATATTTCCGCCGGGTTGAACGCCGGGGCTAACGATTATATGCTCAAGCCGGTCAAAGAGGCTGCGCTGATCGCAAAGTTGAAAAATTTCCTCAAACTCTCATCGCTGAATCGTAAGGAATTCGATCTGGTCAAGAATCATGTGATTTTTATCAATCGATACAAGATCGAGCGCGTTCTGGGATACGGTACCCATTCAATGGTATTCCTGGCCGAAGACCTCAAGAAAAATGAGCCGGTGGCAATCAAGCTTTTGAACGAAAATGTTTCAGGCAGTGCCACCTTGCGGCGCTTCATAGATCTGGTACAGAAATTTCAAAAAGTGGAATGCGGGCATCTGGTCCGTATCATCGATTACGGACAGTTCAACGAACAGATCTTTCTGGTTCTGGAATATGCCGGAGATGGTGATTTGCGTAAGCACATTACCTGCGGCAGGATGGATGAGATCGATGCGGTACGGCTGGGTGCGTGTATAACGGATGCGTTGATCAAGCTGGATCAGGCAGGTTTGTGCCACCTCGATATCAAACCGGAAAACATTATAATTAAAGACAACGTATTTAAATTGACCGATTTCGGAATGGTTACCCCGCGCGAGACCGCCACTATCCCGCTGAAGACCGAGGTTTGGAGCACCATACCCTATGCGTGTCCCGAGTGCTTTACTGAAACGGAGGCGTTGACGATCAAGAGCGATATTTACAGTCTGGGGGTAACCTTGTATGAGGCGGTTACGGGTGATAATCCGTTTGTCTCGGAAAAGCCGACATTATCGATGTACCGCCAGGTGAATCTGGTTCCGACCGACATCAAAAAGATTGAAGAGGGATATTCCTGCGAGTTCTCCGACCTGATTGCGTCGATGTTGCATAAGGTGCCGGACAACCGGCCTGCCCTGGATCAGATCGCGCAATGGTTTAAATTTATCGGCGACTGTTATGCGTCAAACGCTCTGACGCAACTGACATTTGTCAAGCCTGAGCTGATGCGGGATGCCGTTTTCGGCGAGGAGGCCAAACCGGTTCCCAGAAAGGTGGAGAAACCGGTACAGCCACGGCGAAAAGATACGATATGGGATAAAATGTATCATGTCTATTCGTTGGGGAGCATGACTTCGTTTTCATTTAAACAGTTCGCCGTATTGGTGATGATTATTGTCCTGGTCATTGCCGGGTTTAATTTCGTCGGGCTAAAGGCTACCAGTCTTTTTGCGGAAAAATATAGTCCGGTTCAGGACGATAACTTGCCTCTGCTGAATCTGAAGTGCTGCAAGTGCGGGACCGATTTCTCTGCCAGAACCGCCAATATTGAAGATGCGAGTTGTCCCAAATGTAAAAGTTCACCCGGATTCAGGATGCATTGCAACAACTGCAACAATGAATTTCCGCTGGTCCCTCCGGAAATACCTGATAAGACGACAATGCAGGCGGCAAGGAAGATTGAGTCTGATGCTAAGATATGTCCCTCCTGTCATAGTCCCCAAGCATATTATGTCGCTCCGCCGACTTCAAAACAGGAAAATAAAAAATGAAAAAGAGTAGAAAAAATTTTTTCACGCTCATCGAACTCCTGGTGGTGATAGCCATAATTTCAACCTTGGCCGGGATACTGCTGCCGTCGATACAGATGGCACGCGATAGAGGAAAGTTTGCTCGCTGGTTGGGGTTCAAGAGCAATTTGCGGGCAGAACCGGATCTTCTGGTTTACTATGATTTTCAGGACGGCCTGCCTGAGGTGCTGGAAAACCGTGCATTTGGCTTGAATTGGGGGAGTTACGACGCGACGAAGCTGAATGGTGCTATCAATCAGGCGCAATGGGGAAACGGGCGCTGGAAAGGGAAGGGCAGCCTTACTTTTAACGGGGTAAGCAGCAGCGTAAAAGTTCCGTCGAACAACAAGATTGGCGCCATCCCAGAAGATTTTTCCCTCGAATGTTGGATTTTTCCTTTCAATAACAATGGAACCCAGACGATTGTTCAATTTCAGGGAGCGAAGACGGGAGATACCAATTTTGCGCTGACATTAAAAAATGGCAAACTGATACTCGATTACAGTCAAACGTCCTATCTTACTGCCTCAAACTGGAAGCCTTATATTGATATCTGTGATGATGGAGGAGGTTATTCCACTGGTGCTTTTTCCGTTATGTCCCGCCCCGGCTTGGGTACATTGCTGCGGATCCCTTACATCAACAAATACTTGCGTTATATCAGCATGTTGAGCTTATCCCGTGGGATTCAGATGGCTAATCCCAACGCGAATCCCAATAACAACAGCAACCCCAACAGCAATAATACCACTATCGTGAACCCGAACGCGAATCCGAACGCGAATCCGAACGCGAATCCGAACGCGAATCCGAACGCGAATCCGAACGCGAACCCGAACAATAACGACACTCCGAACAATACCAATCCTAATAATCCGAGTAATCCCGCCAACCCCAATACCACTCCGGTCAACCCCAGTGATCCGGCAACCAATCCGGGCAATAAGCCTGATGTTCCTCCCGGGTTGTTTAAGAAAGACAAAGGAAAAGCCGCTGACAAAACTGTAAACGTAACCAGTAAGTTGACGCCAATGAAATGGCAGTACATTGTGGTTACCTATTCCAATTCGGATCAGAGAATCGATATTTATGTCAATTCAACGCTTGTGGAGAGTGTTTCCTCATCCAATCCCGCCGACATTTATATGGGCGAGATGTGGATTGGAGGATATGGGAACTCCAGCAATTTCAGCGGGATTATTGACGAGGTCGGAATCTATCAGCGCGTACTGACGTCAAAGGACGTCAACAAACATTATCAGATGGGCGCGCCACGGTAAGGCAAATGAACCGGAGCGTTCTGCTCCGGTTTCGCTCCCGGCAGCATCTGAAATTATATGTGAATTTAGTCCCGCAAAATTTCGGGATCAGTCTTTATTCCCCCTGGCTTTCGTTTTTTAATAATTGCCATCCTTGACATTTTGCAACTTATCCCATAAGTTATAGGAGGTAATTATATAAACACAGGACATATGATATGGCGGAAGTAAAAAATCTGGTTACGGCCAAGGTGAGGAAAAACTTCGAGCGGACCGATCTGGTTACCAAAGTTACCGACTGGCTGCGTGACGAGATTATCTCTGGGCGTTTGGCCGTTGGCAGCCGGTTACCGGCGGAAGGGAAACTGGCCGAGCAGATGGGGGTGTCCCGGAATGTGGTTCGCGAGGCGATGCGCAATCTTCGCTCGCAGGGGTTGATCGAGATCTCGCAGGGCAGATCTCCCCATGTCAAGGCTTCAGACGCTGAGACTGCGGTAATAACCATGGAGGCGCTGCTGCGTGATGCCGACAATAAGCTGCTGCACCTGACTGAGGTGCGTACGGCACTGGAAGAGGCGATTGTGACTCTTTCTTGCCGGAGACGTACCCCGGCGGATCTGGACGCATTGAAAAAATGTGTCGACGAGATGGTCGAATCAGCCGAACAGTCGCGGCAGATGGAATATGACTACCAATTTCATCACCGGTTGGCGGAATCATCCGGCAATCCGGTGTTTGTGTTTTTGCTGGAGACGTTGTCGGGGTTGATACGTCGTTCCCAGCAGACCACCTATCCGAAAGACGGTTTGGCTCATGCTGTCCATGGACATCAGGCGATCCTGGAGGCGGTGACAGTTCGTGATGAGCAACGGGCGTCGAAAGAGATGCGACGGCATCTTGAGAATGCGGAAAAGACCATACGTGACGACATGAATCGAAGACAACAGTCGGATATAAGCTCAAAGGAGAAATAATTGAGATGAATGCGTTTAATCCGGAATTGGCGGAAAAAATCAAAAGATGCGGCATTATCGCCGTATTGGTTATCGATGATGCTTCGAAAGCAGTAAAACTGGCGGAAACATTGCTGGACAACGGTATTTCGGCGATGGAGCTTACTTTACGGACAAATGCGGCGATCGATGCCCTCAAGCAGATTCGTAAATACGTGCCCGAGATGATAGCCGGGTGTGGTACTGTATTGACTCCTGAACAGGTGGAACAGGTGCATGAAGCGGGTGCGGAGTTTGCCGTTGCGCCCGGTTTGAATCGCCGTGTAGTGGAGCGGGCGGCAGCGTTGGGATTATCATATGCTCCTGGCGTAGCCACTCCATCGGATATTGAACTGGCGGTGGAAATGGGATGTCGTTTGTTGAAATTTTTCCCTGCGGAGACGTCGGGTGGGATCAAACATCTGAAAGCAATGGCTGCGCCGTATCAGCATCTGGGGCTGAGCTTCATTCCCCTGGGTGGCTTGAATGCCGCCAACTTGAAGAGTTATATTGAGTCGACATTGGTTGGTGCGATCGGCGGATCGTGGATAGCTGGGCGTGAGGCCATTGCCGCCGATGACTGGGCAGGAATTGCCCGAAATGCGGCGGAGGCGGTTGCCATTGTCAAATCAGTTCGGGGAGGGATGGTCTAAAAATACCCCGGCTTACATGACGATAACGGTTGCTAAATGTCCCGACTGGTAATATTATATTACATAGTCGGGATTATTTATTCAGGAGGGGATTATGGGAAAAAAGATATTGATTGTTACCGGCAGTCCGCGCCGGCACGGAAATACCAATCTGCTGGCGGGTTGGGTGGCGGATGGCGTGGCCGGACGTGGCGGCGACGTCCGGATTGTGGACGCAGCGCAGTTGCATTATAAGACTAGTGGGTGTACTTCGTGCATGGGGTGTCAGGAATCGGATTTATTCCGCTGCATTGTCAGGGATGAGGCTTCGGAGATTGTCGCATCCATTCCGGAATATGATGTCCTGGTGTTGGCTACTCCGGTCTATTTCTTCTCTTTCAGCACCCAGATAAAGATGTTTATCGACCGGATGTATTCGCTCTATAAATTCAAGGCGGACAGGATTCTTTCTCCTGCTGATCATTTGCAGTTTGCTTTAATCGCCACGTCGGCGGGTGATTATGGCAGCGGGCTTGATGTGCTTGAGAAAAGTTTCAGCAAGATTGCGGGGTTGTCCGGCAAGAAACCGAAAACCCTTCTGACACCGCTTTGCCCCGTTGATGTGACGGAGACGATGATGAACGACGAATTGAAAGAAAGGGCATTCCGCTTTGGCGCTGCGCTGGCGGAATAGCGTGATCGCATGTTCAATAACCTTTACATCCATGTGCCTTTTTGCCAGTCGAAGTGCGGTTACTGTGCCTTTTATTCCATGCCTTCGGCCAATCCTGATGCCCAGAGAAAATATGTGGACGAGATGGAATGGCAGATGAACGAATACACCTGTGTGGAACCGTTCAGGACTGTATATGTGGGAGGCGGAACACCTTCGGCGCTGCCGCGCAAACTTTTTGAACGTCTTTTTCTGGGAATCAATGCCTCCCTGCGTCTGGAACCGCAGGCGGAAATAACTGTTGAATGCAACCCGGAAACCGTGGATGTTGAGAACGCTGCGTTGATCAGCGCGTTTGCCAATCGCATCAGTCTCGGGGTGCAGTCATTTTCCCCCGAACTTCGCCGGTTGCTGGGGCGGCGCTCCGGCAACGATGATATTGAACGGGCAATCGCTTTGTTTCGCCGATATAATATTGAACGGCTAAGTGTTGATCTTATTTATGCGGTTCCCGGACAGTCGCTGACGGCGTGGCTCAACGAGTTGCAGCGTGTCGTCGATTACGGTGTGACCCATGTTTCATGTTATTCCCTTACCATTGAAGAGGGTACGATGCTGGCTGAACAGCAGGGTGTCAATGCCGTAGACGAGGATCTAAGTGCTGAAATGTGGTGGGCTACGGGTGAATTCCTGCATAAAAACGGTATTGAACGTTACGAGGTTTCCAATTATGCGGTTCCCGGCCAGGAATGCCGCCATAATATGAATATCTGGCATGGCGGCACCTATCTCGGGTTGGGACCGGCGGCGTGTTCGTTTGACGGGCACCGGCGCTGGACTCACCCGGCCGATTTGCCGCGCTGGCTGACGAGGGACCCGGTCGAAATGGATGAGCTGGATTGCGGAGACCGGGCGCGGGAGATATTTGCGTTTGGCTTGCGAACGGCGTCCGGGTGGACTAAAGAGCAATGGTCGTGTCTTGAGCCGGATATCTGTGGCGCTATGACCTGGCAGGATATACTTGAATTGCCGCAGTTGCCTGAGCTGTTGCGGCAGAATCTTCTGGTATTTGAACCCGAACGGCTTTCCCCCACAGAACAGGGACTGGCCTTCTGGGACGATGTGGCGCAGGCTATTCTTTGATGCTCTGGCTATATTTTTGCGTGGAGTTACGTTAATTAGTTAAGGGCGTTGTTGAAATGCATTGTTTAAAATTGGTGTTTGGTATTTTCATGTGATATGGAATGGCTTTCCAGGGAGTCGTCGGCGCATTTTTTTCGCGCACTTTGTTACAATAACTTGAGGAAATATGACAAGGCCATTGCCGATTTTTCCCAGGTAATCAAAACTTCCCCTTCATCCGAGGAGTATTTTATAGATAGAGTCCTGGTCTATTCTTGTCCGCATCTGATCGAATAATCATCAATTATTTGAGCTGCATCGGTAAAATCGTAAAAAATGATACAACATCCCGCAAATAGACAAGGTTCGCGTCCTTACCGACAAATTGAAAGCAAAACAAGAAAAGAAGTAGTGACTTTGGGGTCATTATTCCTGGATTGACAATATGAAAAAAACATTTTGGGCAAAAAGGCATTGAGCCACAACAAATTACTATTCTGGTTTCTGTGCTTTAATCTGCATGTCGTATTGCCAGAGCTTGCGGTGAATCTGCGCGCAATTGACGATCAGTCCCAGCAGGCAGGCGATTACTACCGCCGGAAGCAGAATCTTGAAATGTACGGTTCCGGCGAAAATGATATAAGTGTTGATGGCGATGAAGACCACCCTCGTTTCCGTTGGCCCGATGCCGTAGTGATAGATCTCGAATTGATTGGTGGCGGCGAACGACAGAAATGAGTTGACCATGAACGAGCCGAGGATCACCAGCAGCGCGAAATACCACAATTCCATTCCTGCCGGCGAGATCATGTAGCCGACGAAGACCAGCGAGCAGAGAAAGATATAGTCGAGAAAGTGGTCCATGTAGAATCCCCACTTGATCAGCCCGGTATTGCGCTGCCGTCCCAGCTCTCCGTCGAACAGATCCGTAATATACTGCAACACGATCATGCCCGAAACCGCCCACAGCCAGTTCAGCGATTGTTTTGCCAGAAAGCCGAACCAAACATTTGCCGTGCTCCAGATCACCGTCATCATGGTGAGATGATAGGTTTCCAACCATGAGGGCAGGCGCGGCACCGCCCAGTATTTAAGTTTGTTTTCCGGTATGGTCAGTAACGATTTTCCAATTTTTTTGTCCCCGGCAAACTCCATTGTTGATCCCCTCATTTTTTAAAGCGGCGTGAGTTCAGAAAATTCATCACAGCGCTGAAAAAGAATAGCAACGCCAGCAGATCAAGCAACAGTGCGACGGAATTACCTTTGAGGGTAAGCAGTCCACCGGGAATCAACATCAATAAGCCGAGAATGCTATATAATATTGCTCCGGTACGGTAGGCGTTGGCGGTATTATCCATGGCCTGTTGACTGCGATGAGTAAGCTCGTCAAGCATTTTGACCTGATCCTGACAGTCCTTACCCTGGCAGGCCAGCCCGACGCCG
>QKAL01000214.1 GCA_003246475.1 Lentisphaerota bacterium | reverse complement strand
CCGCAGTGAACTTAAACGTAATTTGCGCGGACAAATGAAACTGTTGCAGAAAAGGCCGGCTCGCGTCAAATCATACTTTGAGCATAGGAATATTCGATATGCGGCTTAAAACACCATGCGAACTGTTTTGTCGCCGGGTTAATATGAACCAAAGATGTATTCATGATATTTAACGGATCTTGATGTTCATGGGCTGGATGGGGCCATGGACATCAAGACAATTTATTGAGGGAAAAAAGCATCATGCAATTGCACGTACAGCACCAAAAATCACAGGCTGACGCTGTCCCACATCTTCTGCAGGCGCGGAGCTGAAACCTTCTCCGCGGTCCGGACCTCCGGCGCAAAAACCGAAATCCGGAACTCCTGCAACGACGCACCAAACTCCTGCAGGTCAAAGGATTTTTCATAATCCGCCACGGTATCTACCGCAATCCGGAAACGTTCCTGAAAATACGCCACCTGTTCCATTTTCGCCGCATCCTTTGCCGGGCTCTGCAGCAACCGCTCCACCCGCAGCCGCAACGCCTTGAGGTAACGCGTATACCCTCCCAGAACTGCCGGACACCGTAAAAATCCCGGACGGAAAAGATAATCGAGCTGTTCCCGGATGTCATGGGCGCTGTTGTAATAACTGTCTTTATCACGGACCGGGCGCAATGCGGCCTCCACCCAGTCTTTATCCGCCACCACCTTCTCCAGCAGTTCAGCGTATTGCCTGACATATTCGAACAGCTCCGCCAGTGCCTTGCCATCGCGCACTTCGAACGCCGCCGGGGTACGAATCTCCAGCCTTCCGTCATCGGTCAGGGCGGCCCAGATCGCCAGATCAAGAAAATCCTCGCTCAGTGTCGTATATTTACCCATCGAAACCAGCGTGAGCCGGACCGAATCTGAAAGCGGCAAGTTTCGTTTGAGATATTTCACGTGATCGGCATGACTCAGCCGGTAAAGCCTGACCAGCCCGCCACGGTGTGAACGCTCCGCCTCGCGAACGTCCAGAAAAACCTGTCTTCCAACCGACTCGCCCTCATCTGCCAATGCGGGAAACCCCTCTTTACCACTCTTCTCATCCAGCAACACCTGTTCAGGCATCGCTTCTCCGGGCCAGCCTTTCTCTCCGGAAATAATCCATTTTTTAGCGCCTTTGATCTGGCTGCTTACCTGCGAACCAGTCCCGCTCCGCTCCGGCATCCCGGCGGTGATGCGGATGATCCGCCCGTCATCATCGAGTTCGGCAATCTTCATCGTCAGATAACCTGGCAGTCGTTCGGGATTGAAATCCACGCCGCTGACCGTTACCCCGGAGCGTTCAGAAAGAAATTCCGCCAAGGCGTTATAGAGCGGCTGTTCGGCAAATATCGATCCCCCCCTGACCCCGGCGCAGAAATCAGCAACCGTTTCATTTACTGGGTTGAAGCGGATCCGTAACTCCTTGTGCAGTGAGCGGATCAGCAGAGTGACTTTTTCGCTGAGCCAGCCGGGGACACACCATTCCGTAACCCAATCCGGCAGCAGGTTCAACTGCTCGCGTGGACACCACAGCATAACGCCGTCATCCACTTCACCCGGATCGAAATTATAGCGTAAACGGAAGCGGTGCCCGTGAAATTCCATACTGTCGGGAAAATCCGCCTCATCTGCCGGCATAGCTCCGGCAAGGACTGCGTCCTCCAGTTGCATGGCAATACGGGCGTGGGAACGCGCCAGCCACTCTTCCAGACTTTTCACCGAACAGACCTGAGGCGGCAATACCTTGTCATAATGCGCGAATACCGCGTCGGTATCCAGCAGATAACCGGGACGACGCAGTTTGGTCTCCATCAGTGCAATGCACCGCAGCATCCGGCGATGCATTTCAAGCCATTTGCCACCGGTATCGATCTCGCCCGGCACCATGGCGTCACGGATAAACACCTGCCTGGCTTCGGCCGGGCACATCTTACCGTAATGCACCGGACGCCCATAATGGATCATCAGCCCGCCGATGATAACCGTTTCCGTGGCATAGACGTAACCGCGTTTACGATCCCACCGCACATTCTCGTATAAGCGTTTGCACAACTGCGGCGCCACTGCCTCGACCCACAAGGGGTCGATCTCCGCCACCTTGCGCGCATAGAGCCGAGTCGTTTCCACCAGTTCGAAAGACAAGATCCACTCGGGGGTTTTCTTGAACAGAGACGATCCGGGAAAGATAAAAAACTTGCGTTCCTTGCAGCCGCGGTAAATTTTCTCCTCGGGATCGCGCCTGGCAATATGGGTGGGGATACCGGCAATGATTGCCCGGTGAATCATCTCATAAGACAGCGGATCAAATATTTTATCCGCCGGGAGGCTGATTTTCCAGTCCAGTTCGTCGGCGGCATCACACAGGTCTTCAAATAAATTGAGCCATTCCCTGACACGTTTGAAATTCAGGAAATTTTTCGTACAAAAACGCCGCAAACGGTTGATCGACATCCCGCCGGAAAGTTCACGCTGCAGGAAATTCCACAAATTGATCACGGTGATGAAATCGGACTTGTCGTCGGCCCACTGGCGATGCGCCTGATCGGCGGCCTGCTGCTTTTCCAAGGGTCTTTCACGCGGGTCCATGATGCTGAGGAAGGAGGTCAGCACCAGCATTTCTCCAGCCACTTTTTCCTGACGTCCATAACTGATCATCGCGGCGAGATGGGGATCAAGAGGAAAAGCGGCGATATCCCGTCCCTTATCGGTAACCCGGTGCGCGTCATCAATGGCGCCGATATTCATCAATGTATGGTAACCATCGCGGATGAGCGATGACTGCGGCGGATCGATCAGCGGAAAATGTTCGATCGGCGGCAGCCCCAGCATTGCCATCTGGAGAATCACCCCTGCCAGCGAGGCTCGGCGGATCTCGGGATCGGTAAACTCCGGACTCCGGTCCATCGTCTCTTTATCGTAAAGGTAGACACAGATACCGTCAGCCACACGACCGCACCGGCCGCGGCGCTGGCGGGCACTCGCCTGCGATACCTGTTCTATCTGCAATTCCTGTACCTGATTGCGCGGATTGAAACGGCTCATGCGCACCATGCCGCTGTCAATCACATAATGCACGCGCGGGATGGTGATCGAGGTTTCAGCAACGTTGGTCGCGAGGATGATGCGGCGGCTGTTGCCGGGATGGAAGATGCGCTGCTGTTCGCCGATACTCATCCGGGCAAACAACGGCAAGACCTCGGTATTGCGCCAGTTCTGACCGCTAAGAGTGTCGGCTGCATCACGGATTTCACGCTCGCCAGGAAGAAAAACCAGAATATCGCCCTCTTTATCGACGTCGGATATCCAATGTACCGCACGCAGGATATGCGATGAAAGATCTTCCTCGTCGCCCGGCGGCAGAAAATAATCCTCCACCGGATACGTCCGGCCCTCGATGGCGACAACCGGAGCATCGCCGTAAAATGCGGCAAAACTTTCTACGTCAAGTGTAGCCGAACTGATAATCACTTTCAAATCAGGCCGCCGCGGCAGCAGATCTTTGAGGAACCCGAGGATGAAGTCGATATTAAGGCTGCGTTCATGGGCCTCGTCGATGATCAGCGTATCATACTGCAACAGCTCCTGATCATTACGCGTTTCAGCCAGCAACATACCGTCAGTAAGGAATTTGACCAGCGTCTTGTCTCCGGTCCGGTCATCGAAACGGACCTTATAGCCCACCTCCTGTCCGGGAACGACACTCAATTCTTCCGCCACCCGTCCCGACATGGACACGGCGGCGATACGGCGGGGCTGGGTACAGCCGATCAAACCGTTCCTCCCCCTACCCGCAGCAAGAGCGATTTTCGGCAACTGAGTCGTCTTGCCCGATCCGGTCGCACCACAGACGATCAACACCTGATGTTTCTGCATCAATCCGGCGATTTCCCCGGCGCGCAATGAAACCGGCAGTTGTTCCGGATATGAGATCTTCAATCCATCCGCGATCGGAGCAAGCATCCGCTTCTCCGCACGGTCGATTTTTTCCATCAAACGCTGCAGCAATTTATCGGCAGGTTGATTACGACGCAGACGCGACTCGATGCGCTGCCGCAATTCATCCAGCTCGCGGCAATCAACCAGCCGCAGACTTTCCTTTACCCCGCGATATTTCGCGGATAATTCTTCAAACACTTCTTCCGCCTTTCCCGGTTCGATCAACCTTTCATTACGCCAAGCAGTTCTTCGAGCACTTCACGCAGTTTACCGGAACTTTCATGCAATCCGCCCGGACGGTTACGCGCCAGCCAGAGCTGTTCATGCTTACGGATGACATGGCGCAACAGATCGGTAAGATACTGCAGGTCAATGGTTTCACCCTTCATATACAACAGCTTCAGCAACGCACATTCGGTCATGCGTACCGAGTTATCCAGTTCCTCGACTATCAGACGTCCGTCCTCGGCTTCCGGCAACGCTCCAGCCAGATGGCTGCGCATATGATGCAGCTGCGCCAAGACTTCACCAACTTCTTTTGAAGACAACTCCTCGAACCATTCCGGCCGGTCGGTCAGTTTCATGAACAGCCCGCGCCCCATCGCCGTGGCGTTGACCTGCTTACACTTCAGATGGCAATAGAGATTGCCGTAATCATGCAGAAAAGCCCCGATCACACCGGCACAGTCGCAGGCGATCAGCATATCGACCGCCTCGGAAATATCAGCCTTGCGGTTGACCTCAAGGCACCACGAATATGCCGCCCCGGCGCAAATGCCGATCCAGCTGATCGGCGGATACTGGTGGTTGCCGTTATCGCCCCAATCGGTCATCAGCAAACCAGCGGCGTGGTTTTTAATGCCGTTTTCCGCGGCATTAAGCAGATTCTTAAGACAGTTTTCGGTACGCCCGGTCAGCGACCACCACGAGGATGTTCCCGGACAGACGTAAAACGGCACTCCGGCGGCGGCGAATTTCGCCGTCTCATCGGCAAACGGGTGCTCAGCTTCATACCCCCAGTCCATGGCGATAATGTTTTTCGGCAATTCGTCAATCAGTTCCGGACGATGCAGGATTATATCTCCCCAGAACATGACGTTGCGGCCGTGCTTTTCCGCCAGCTTTACCAACTGCAGCAGAAAATCCAGATAGACCCGCTCTTTGCCCTTGGACTCGCACAACGGCTTGCTCCACCCCTGCCCCAACTCCCAGGTCTCATCGCAGCCGATATTGAAGAACGGGCTGGAAAAGTTGGGCAAAAATTCAGCATAGAGTCCTTCAATGAAATCAAGACTGACCTGATTGGGTTTCAGAACACCGCCGGGACGGTGTCCGCCCCACTGCGATTCAAACCCGTCTGGACATTCCGCCATATGCTTATATTCACGCAATTGCAGCCAACGTTCGAGATGCCCGAAAGAATTGAGGTTAGGCACCAGCTCGATAAAGCGTTCGCGGCAATACAGCTCCAGTTCCATAATCTCCTGCGCGGTAAACGGAGAAGCATCCGCCCAGACCCGTTCATGTGCGGAAAAGGCAAAAGTGTGCTCCATATACAATTGCAGCTGATTGAATTTCAGCTTGGAAAGCAGATCGATAAACTTGTACAGCGCCGCCATCGTCGGCACTCGGCAGCGGGACACGTCGAGCATAAACCCCCGCGCAGCGAAATCAGGATGGTCTTCTATTGTAAACACCGGCAGATAACTGCCGGTCTGAGGCAGAATCTGCTCCAAAGTAAGTAACCCGTAATACAGACCGGCTTCGTCGCCGCCGGAAAGAACAATGCCATCTTTTCCGGAAACAATCCGGTATTCCTGCGGCCGCAATGTCTTATCAACCGGCTGCATCGTCAGCAGCACCCGTCCCTGTTGCGGCACTCCGGCAGTCACCTGCAGTTCGCTGGGAAAGTACTCCCGCATCGCTGCAGCAAATTTGATTGCCGCTTTCTTCAGCTCAGGAGTAAAACCGGGTACGATCCGGACCCATACCGCATCGGGCATGGCGTGTTTCTCCGATTTGAAGGCCGCTTTGCGGGGGCACGGGAAAATGTATATGCTCATCGATGATTTCCTTATTTTTCTGCGGATGAATCCCAAAACATTGAACCCCGACTGGTCCAAGCTGTATTACTTAATATAGTCCGCTCCTGCCCGGGGTCAAACCGACATCCCATTTCTCGGCAAATATCATCGTCTTCTTGAACGGCAAAGAGGAACTTCTTAATTTTTTCCCGGCAACTTATCCCGATCAATATAATATCGTTATAAACCGGGCAACAAAACAGTTTCATACGTCCGCACAAATCACGTTTAAGTCAACTGCGGTTTTCGGCATACTTTTTGTATTTGAATTGGCATTCACGTCGCAATTCCAGTATTCATCCGGATTCAGTTACGGTGAATATGGCGACAGAAAAAAGCTCGATTCGCTTTATGATTTCCGGCCATGCCAGGTACTGACTGACAATATCCGCATGACGTAATTTCAGATTATCGACACGTAACAGGATCTTCCGACCGAAGTCCTTGATCAACCGCTTCATGAAGTCAATAAACTTCCGGGTATTTATTTTGACCTCATAGAACATAAGGCGTACTTTGCCGCGATTGGTCACCCTGGAAATCACATTTATCCCGATTTTCGCGCGGTATATCCTGAGATGTTGAAATTCGCATCGAAGAAGCGCCGGCTTTCCCAGGCACCCCCAAAACCTACGATTACGGCAACTGCCTCTACCGCGGCGCATTCAGGGAAATTCTTGTTTGAGCAGTAACGTTAAAATTCAGGAAAAGGTACAACCGTAACCATTCCACGCAAAGATGAAAGCAAAAATATATACTGCGACTAACGGATGTCATCCTCCCAAAGCACTCAAGAGAGACGTTTTGGGGAACGTTGTATACTTGCAGGGCAAGGGGAAAAAACTCCTGTATCTTACGCAATAAAAAAAGCAGGCTTTTAACGGCCTGCTTTTTTCTATATTATGGAGGTGATCTATCAGCCTTTGCGGATACGCATCTGCGGGAACAGGATCACATCACGGATCGACTCGGCACCGGTCAGCATCATGACCAGACGGTCGATGCCGATACCCATGCCGCCAGCCGGGGGCATGCCGTATTCCAGCGCAGTGAGGAAATCCTCGTCGATCTTGTCGGACATCACATCGCCTTCCTTCTTATCGCGCTCAAACTGCTCGACGAAACGACGGCGCTGTTCGATCGGGTCGTTCAGCTCGGAGTAACCCGGAGCAACTTCCTGCCCGTTGATTTCCAGTTCGAACACATCGACCTTGGTCGGGTCGTCAGCACAGGCTTTTGCCAGCGGCACCAGCTGCGCGGGCAGACGGGTCACAAAGGTCGGCTGGATCAGGGTCGTCTCGATCAGCTTCTCGTAAACTTCATTGGTGATCTGGAATTCCGGCAATTCGATCGAAACATCCAGACCGAGCATCTGCCGGGCGCGATTGACCTTTTCCTCTTTGGAAAGCTCAAACCAGTCGCTGCCAGCCTTTTCTTTGACCAGATCTTCATACGGAGCACGGCGCCACGGACGGGTCAGGTCGATCACCGTACCGTTCGGATGAGTGATCTGCAAAGTGCCGATAACATCCATAGCCAGAGTAGTGATGAGCTCTTCCACCAGGTCCATCATGGTACGGCAATCGCCGAAAGCCTGATAGATCTCCATCATGGTAAATTCCGGATTGTGGCGGCGGGACATGCCTTCGTTACGGAAATTGCGGTTCAGTTCAAAGACCTTCTCGAACCCGCCAACCAGCAGGCGCTTGAGGTAAAGTTCAGGCGCGATACGCATGTACATGGTCGAACTGAGTGCTTCATAATAGGTTTTGAACGGATTGGCTACCGCGCCACCTGCCAGCGGCTGGATCATCGGAGTTTCAACTTCAATAAACCCCTTCTGCTCCAGAAACTTGCGGATGCCCTTAATAATAGCGAAACGCTGTTTGAAGATCTTAGTACTGTCGTCGTTGGTAATCAGGTCCAGATAACGCTGACGGTAGCGCTGCTCCACATTGGTCAGGCCGTGAAATTTCTCCGGCAGCGGACGCAGTGATTTTGACAAGAGGACGCAATCAACCACCTTGATCGAAAGCTCACCGGTCTTGGTGATGAACAGCTCGCCGGAAGCACCTACCAGATCACCGATATCCAGTTTCTTGAAAGAGGCAAAAGCTTCGTCGCCAATGACTTTCTTGCTGACAAAGAGCTGAATGCGGTCGGTACGATCCTTGATGTCGGCAAAAATAGCATTGCCCATGCCGCGAATCGCCATCAAACGTCCGGCGACTTTAGCCGGCTGTACATTTTCCGCATCTTCCTTGAAAGACGCGCGAAGCATGTCAATCGCCTCTGCACCGTCAAAACGTTCCCCGAAAGGGTTTACACCCTCAGCCCGAAGCGCGGCGACCTTGTTCACCCGCTGGGTGAAAAGCTCGTCGGCCGACTGTTCCATCATATTATCTTCCGTCTCACTCACCGTATCTTCTCCGATTATTAAAAAACAAAATTATTTTTCGACGTAAAAGCTGATAATATAGCCTTTTCCGACAAATTATCAATCTGCCGGACACAAATTAATCGCATCAGCGATTGAGGGCGCGATGCCCGATATCTTTACGGTAAAAACCACCCTGCCAGTGGATCTTCGCCACCGCACGATAAGCTTTATCGATCGCCGCGCGGATATCCTGTCCCATCGCGGTAACTCCGAGAACACGGCCGCCGGTATTTACGATCTTACCATCCTTAAAAGAGGTTCCGGCATGGAAAACCACCGCACCTTCGCGTTCCGCATCTTCAAAACCGGAAATCTCAAATCCTTTTTCGTAATCATCGGGATAACCGCCGGAGGCCATGACCACGCAAACCGACGCACCTTTCGCCCACTCGAGCTTGACTTCATCAAGACGGCCATCAACGATCTTTTCGATAACATCAACCAGATCGTTTTCCAGCCGCATCATCACCGCCTGGACTTCAGGATCGCCAAAACGCACGTTGAACTCCAGCACTTTCGGTCCCTTGTCCGTCACCATGACACCGACAAACAAGACGCCGCGGAAGTAGAGATCCTCCTGCTTCAAACCCTTAAGAAAGGGTTCGAGCACGTTGATGCGGACATTTTCCATAACGTCACCGGTCACAACCGGAGCCGGGGAGTAAGCCCCCATGCCGCCGGTATTCGGTCCGCTGTCGCCGTCACCGACGCGCTTATGATCCTGCGAGGAAGCCAGCGGCATAATCGTCCTGCCGTCGGTCAACGCAAGGATGGAAGCCTCTTCGCCGAACAGACATTCTTCGACCAGAATTTTCTTTCCAGCATCGCCAAACGCACCGCCGAAGCATTTCTTAATGCCATCCACAGCATCTTCCCGGTTAAGGGCAACAATTACGCCTTTACCAGCGGCAAGACCATCTGCCTTAATCACAATCCCCTTGTCTCCGGCGTCAAAACGACCATTGACAAACTCGATTGCCGGAACTTCTGCGGTAAAGGTCTCCGCCCAGGCGGTCGGAATATTATATTTACGCATGAAATCTTTGGAAAAAACCTTGCTTCCTTCAAGGCGTGCCGAAGCTTTGTCGGGGCCGAATACCTTCATACCTCGGGCTTTGAAAACATCAACGATGCCGTCGCAAAGGGGGGCTTCCGGACCAACAACTGTCAAATCAATATTTTCGCGACTGGCGAAATCCGCCAGACCATTCAGGTCAGAAACCGGGATATTCACACATTCGGCCACGTTGGCAATACCGGCATTACCGGGAGCACAGAAGACCTTCTCCACTTTGCTGCTTTGCGCGATCTTCCAGCACAGGACATGCTCGCGGCCGCCGTTACCCACCACTAAAACTCTCATCAGTTCAAATCTCCGTAAAAAAAGTTTGCTTTTATCAATTTTCCGTTATATTATTTAATAATCGCCATAATATATAACCCGGATGGCATCGTTAAAAGGTCAGAATCTGATAAATTATTAAGGAAACCACTTCATGTTCCCGAAAATCAGACAGTATAGAGTGATTCCGCTGTTGAAAATGAAAAATCTGGAAGTCGATGACGCGCTGCATGTCGCCGAAGCGCTGATCAATGGCGGTCTGCCGGTTCTGGAAATCATTTTCCGCCGCCATAACGACAGCCGGGCCATCCGTGAAGTCGCGACCCGTTTCCCGAATTTCATGGTCGGAGCAGGAAACATACTCAACCGCGAACAGCTTCTGCGGGCGGTAGATGCCCAGGCGCATTTTGCCATCGCTCCAGGAGTCTGCCCCGAAACAATCAAGGAAGGCTGTGCCCGCAAGCTCACCTTTATTCCCGGCGCGTCTTCAACGACCGACGTTCTGACGATTCTGAAAAACGGCGTTACCTACTTCCAATATTTTCCCGCTGAATCTTCCGGCGGACACGAGCACCTCAGCGACATACTCGATCCGTTCGAACATCTGCCGATCGACATTATCGCGCGAGGCGGCATCACTCCCGAAAAGATGAATTTTTATCTGAATTTGCCCCAGGTGGCCGCGGTTACGGTTGACTGGATCGTAAAACCGGAGTATATTGCCGAAAAACGTTGGGATTTAATCAGTAACGAAGCTAGAAACGCCTTAAGGATTGCCTCGGCTGTTCCCAATTAATTTGATTAATCTTTAACCGGCAGTATACAATTGATTATGCAGAATTTGTTTCCGGAAAACAGTTACGATACCCCCCCGTCGATAAAACGGGATTTTGTTGACAAATATTTATCATTCGGCACAAGGCTGTCGTTTTACTTCCGTAACTTCCTGATTTTCTGCCGCAGCGGTGAATGCGGTAGAAAAGGCAAGCTGACCGGAGAGAAACAGGTATTCTATTCCAACATGAATATCCGCCTCGTTGAAAAATGCGGCGGCA
>QKAL01000228.1 GCA_003246475.1 Lentisphaerota bacterium | reverse complement strand
AAAGGACGATAAACAGAGTAGAACTCATGCCATGACACTTCTCTGCCTTCTTGTATTGCTTCCAATAATGTTTTTCTTGTAGTATAAATCATCGCTACGTTTCAAAAAAATATTTTATTTTGCTCCCCGGAATGTATTGTTGTCATAATGTTGCAACAATACAAGTTTAAAAATTAAAGTTTTTTATCCCTCACATAAATAATGTAACAATGCAAATAAAAAAAACAACTTATCTGGAATCAAAAAGTAGAAGCGACTGCTTGTGAATTTAAAATTATTAAAAAAAAACAATTTTTTTGATAAGTTGTGCAAGATTTTTATAAATGTACTCGAATAGTCTGTAGATATGGGAAGTAACTTGTACAGATTTTTATTAAATGGGGTACAATCATGCCAAACAAAAACTTTACTGTTATTGAGCGCTTTGATGACCTTTTCAATGATGATTTTATTGAAAAAGCAACTGAAGAAGAAATGGAATTATGTTTTGACCGTATGAAAAAAATTTGTGAACTGGATAATTTCACGACGAATGAAGTCATGGAAGAGTTGGAATTTTATTGTAACTCTTTTATAACCAATATTGCTAGTGCGTGATTTTTCCAGCAGAGATTTTACAGGCCTCGCGGCGGCATTTTTAGGGGGAGGAACGCGAGGCCTTTTTTTATACCTGTAACATCTAGCGAGATCTTTTATATTATCAACTCGAAACAAACAGGTTTTAGTTTCAACCTGCATATTTTACCGGCTCTTTGGGAAATAAACTGATAATACGTTGTGGACTCCCACGGACGCTAAGAATATGGGCTTTTACATTTTTCTCACGACTTTGATTCCGGCTTCCTGCCTAAACCACTTTTAAAATCGCTATTTAGCAGTTTATCGGGGTTCCTTAAAAAACGGAACGAGCCTTGGTATTATGATAAGAAATTTAAAAACGTAAAAACGAGGATGAACGTTTTTTTCTGCTAACCAAGCGATTTCGGAGTTTTTTTTATTACAAGCTCGACATAATGTCCGCCGTAAATATGTTGTTTTCCATGATAGTCTACTCAACAGTGCGAACACGTACCAGCTTGATCCTGGAGAGGTTTTGTGCCCCGGCACAGAGTTTTTCCCAGCCGGGATTCGTCCAGTGGTAAGGGAAGTTTACGCACTGCTGCGGCTTGACCGAATTGATGCGGCAACCCTCTTCTGTTGAATAGAAGATGCAATGTCCATGCTCATTGTCGATTAGAGAAAGACCGCGCCGGTCTGCCGTCAGGCGGGTGTACTGCTGAAGGAAATCATTGATATTCATATTCAGCCGGGCGGCAATGGCATTCTGTTCTTCTTCTGTGACACGGACGTCGCCAGGCCAACGGCAACAGGCGCCGCAGCGTTGGCATTTAAAATCTTTTAGCAGGTTATCTTTATCTTCAGTCATGCTTGTATGTCTATAAATGAAAAAAGGTATTTCCATCAGGAAATACCTTTTGTTCAATCACCGTAACACGTTACCGTGTTTTAATCCATATCTTCGGAGGTGATGTCATTACCGGCAAGGTCAATGAAGAACCAGCCGGTGATGAAGTCGGCAATGTTGATCGGATGGATCGCAGCGCGCCCGATCAAACCGGCACCGCCTTCGCCGCCGATTTCCCAGTAGTCTCTGGAACCTTCGAAGCGGTCATATTCCTGTGCTTTATATGAGGGAATGCCGGTGTACTGATACCAGTCGGACTTGACCCAGCGACTGCCGGTACGCTGTTCGTTTTCATCACCGAGGCAGGTGAAACTCCAGTCGTAACCGTTCTGGAGGCAGCCGCCGTATTGCCGGTTGTAATCTTTAACGGCATACGCAGCAGCACCGACCCCGCCGCCGAAATCGCAGGCGCGGGTGGCTCTTAATTCCAGCTTCGCCGCAGGCCCGATACCGAGACCGAGGGAGAAGATGTCCGTCGCGTCCAGAATACGGTTAGGCAGATAGAGCAATACTTTGTCTTTGACCCCAGCATTTACCGCGATCGAGGCGATAAACAACAGCGCCACCATTACCAGAAATCTTTTCATGGGCATTCCTTTCCTGTATTTAATCTAGAATTAAATTCTTGACTATTACTGCAGGATACAATAAGCGCTATATTACAACAGTTCAAACCGAATATGTAAAATCTGCGAATAATTTATGATTTTTATTGTTGAAACAGTGATTGACCGATTTAAGGGTATGATACGGGGCAATATATCGGAGTGATAGAGGTTGTATTTCCAGATTTTTGCAGTATTTTTAGGGTAATGAAAATAACCTTTATACAAGGGAATTTGTAATATGAGCAGAAAAGTCGTTTTGGCGATACCTGACCTGGGTGGTAATGAAGAAAAATATGTTTCCGACGCGGTGCGGAGTAGTTGGATCAGCTCCACCGGCGGCTATGTCAACCGTTTTGAGAAAGAGTTTTCGGAGTTTACGGGAACGCAGCATACTGCCAGCGTGTGCAATGGCACGGTGGCGCTTCATCTGGCCCTGCTGGCTCTGGATGTGCGGCCCGGCGATGAAGTGCTGGTGCCATCGCTGACGTATATTGCCACGGCGAATGCCGTACGATATGTTGGTGCTGAACCGGTATTTGTCGATGTCGATCCTGATACCTGGTGTATCTCTCCCGCGCAGCTGGAGAAGAGCATCACCCGGCGTACCAAGGGTATTATCGCGGTTGACCTCTACGGACATCCCGCTGACATGGACGCGATCAATCACATTGCCGCGGTAAATGGACTGTGGGTGGTTGAGGACGCTGCCGAGGCACATTCCGCTACTTACAAAGGGCGACCGGCCGGCGGTCTCGCCAAGATCGGAACCTTTTCTTTTTATGGCAACAAGATACTTACCTGCGGCGAGGGCGGTTCGCTTTCGCTGAACGATCCCAGTCTTTATTTGCGGATCAAGACTTTGCGTGGTCAGGGCATGGATCCCAACCGGCGTTACTATTTCCCGGTGACCGGTTATAATTTCCGCCTTACGAATGTGGCTTGCGCCTTATTGTGCGCCCAGCTTGAGAGGAAGGATGAAATTATCGCGAGGCGTCATGCCGTATTCAAGCGTTATCAGGAAAAGTTGCAGGGAATCGCGGGACTCGGTTTCCAGCCGGTGGCGGAGTGGGCATCACCTGCGCCGTGGATGTTTTGCCTGACGGTCAATGCGCATGTGTTCGGCCACACCCGCGACGAAATGATGAAATATCTTGATGATAACGGAGTGGAAACGCGTCCGTTCTTCATTCCGTTGCATACGTTGCCACCGTTCCGCCAGGAATCGGCCATGCGTAAAGAGTTTTTGCCCGAGACCGAAAAGATTGCCGCCTCCGGGCTCAATCTGCCGACGCACTCCATGCTCACGGAAGAGGATATCGACTATGTCTGTGAGCTGATAAGAAATTATTCAGTAACGCGTTGAGGTTGTCGTGAAAATTGCCTGGTTTCATTCTCATCTGCTTCACGCCAACAGTGGAGGGACGCGTTTTGTTCTGGATTATAGCGCGGCGTTGCGTGACAGTTTCGGCCACGAAGTGACGATGTTCTGTGATTTAGCCGGGCCCGAGGCGATTGCGCAGTTGGAACGCAACGGCATGGCATTGCGGCAGCTGGATACGGTATCCACTAATTCCCCGGTCTATTGGCTGACGTTGTCGTCGCGGCTCCGGCGTAAACGGCTGGAGCTGGTAAATGAGATGGCTGAATATGATTTCATTATCAATTCAATGTTTCCGATGAATGTTCTGACATCCTGTTTCGACAAGCCGTGCCTGCAGATGTGTTACGAGCCTTTTGCTTTTTTCTATGACCCGGGTTTTTTGCGTAACTTCACTTTGTCGCAGCAGCTTTTCTTCCGTTTAGCCAAGCTGATATACAGTAAAGCGGATATAGTCGCCACCCGCCGGATGAATGCCGTGTTGACGGTGAACAAGACCAATATCCCGAAGATCGAAGAGGTCTACGGGATCACGCCGCAGGTTGTATATGCCGGTATTGACACCAAGGTGTACAAACGCGCGTCGGAAGCTGAAATTGCTGCGGTCCGCAGTCGTCATTGCGGTAGTCCGTTGCTGTTTCACAGTACTGACCTGACCGGGATCAAGGGGACATATCCGTTGTTGTCGGTGGTAAAGCGTCTGCGCGAAGATTTCCCCAACCTTAAGCTGCTGGTTACGGTTTATGTCAATAATCCGCAGGGAATAAAAATGTTGCAGGACACCATCGCCTCCGAAGGACTGAGCGGGAATGTTGAATATTTGGGGTGCCTGGAAAAGAGCGAGTTGCCTTTGTATTACAGCGCGGTGGATTTTGTCTGTCAGCCCAGCGTCAATCAGCCTGCCAACTGGCCGTTGAAAGAGGCATTGTTGTGTCATACTCCGATCATCGGCGGCAAGCAGAGCGAGGAGACGATTGATTTCGTTAACGGCATCAGTGTTGATATCAACGACTGTTCGGGTACCGTGGAGAAGATGAGCCAGCTTTTCAATAAGCGTCACGAACTGGTTATCGATACGTCTGAATTGGTGAAAAACTATTCCAAGGACGGCTGTATATCCCATTTAAACACTATCATCGAGCAGGCATATGCAAATTATCGACATTGATATCAACGATCTCTCTTTGTTAGAGAAATTCATTGCCGGACTCGGGCGTTCGGCCGAGACTTTTCGTTATTTTCGTAACCGGCCGCCGCAGGCCATCGCGGCCCATATTTGTACCCGGTTGCTGCTTGATGATGATGGCGAACCGATTGGTTACGGTCATCTAGATCCCGCGGACGGGAGGGTCTGGCTGGGAATTGCGCTGGTGGAGCGCGCTGCCGGCCACGGCCATGGTAAAATTTTGATGGCATCGTTGTTGGAAGAGGCGGAGCGTCAGGGGCTGGCGGAAATACATCTGGCGGTGGACAATGTGAATGTCCGAGCCAGGGCGCTGTATGAAAAATCCGGGTTTAAGTTGATTGAAGACCGGGGCAATTTGTCTGTTTATCGTATGGGATTTTGAATTCAGAATATGAGGAGCGGGAAAATGGCAGAAGAAAAGGGGTGTGAAAGACTGGGTACGATCATGGTAGTTTCCGGCCCGAGCGGAGCGGGGAAATCCACTATCTGCAAAAAACTGCGAGAAATGGTTCCTGAACTGCGATTTTCAGTGTCATGTACGACCCGCAATCCCCGTCCAGGCGAAGAGCATGGCGTAGATTACTACTTTCTGACCCGGGAGGAATTTGAGACGCGTATCGCCCGTAATGAATTTATCGAATATGCCCGGGTTTTTGATAACTACTACGGTACGCTTTATTCTGAGGTTGCCGACCGGGTCAATGCCGGTGAAGACGTTTTCCTGGATATTGACGTGCAGGGGGCGATGCAGATCAAACAGCGGGCAGCGGAGGATGAGTTGCTGCGGAAATGTGCCGAATTTGTGTTTATTGCCCCGCCTAGTTATGAAGAGCTGGAAAAACGTCTGCGCGGGCGCGGTACCGAAACCGAGGACGTGGTAATAAAACGTCTGGGACAAGCTGCTTCAGAGATGGCAAACTGGCCGAAGTACGATTATCTTATTATTAATGAGTGCAGTGATGCCGGAGCCCGGCGAATGTATGAGATCATGCAGGCGTTTCACTGCAGTTGCAAACGGATCAGAAAACTGGAATTTTAATAATGAAAAAAAATACTACCGTGGTTCTTGGCATAACTGGATCAATTGCCGCCTATAAAGGGGCGGATTTGTGCAGCCGGATGACCGGTAAGGGAATCGATACGGTGGTTATCATGACCCGGGCGGCGCAGCAACTGGTGTGCCCACGGACGTTTCTGACCTTGTCCCGCAACCCGGTTGTCACTGATTTGTGGGATGTGCCGGACTGGCGGCCGGGGCATATCGACCTGTCTGAACGGGCGGCTTTGCTGGTGGTAGCGCCTTGTTCTGCCAATTTTATCGGGAAGATGGCCAATGGAATCGCGGATGACGCCCTGAGTACGTTTGTTCTTTCGCATGAAGGAAAAATAATTATTGCACCGGCGATGAACCCTAAGATGTGGCGTAACGTAGCCGTGCAGGAAAATATGGAAAAGTTGCGTCGGCGCGGTGTTATAGTTGTTGGTCCGGCAAGCGGCCGGGTGGCCTGTGGCGATGAGGGGCAGGGAAGAATGGAAGACCCTGCTGCAATTCTTAGTGTGATAGAGGAGGCGTTGCGGTAATTCGCCGGAAATAAAGGGGAGGGGAATATTATGAGTCGGCTCAAATTGGGTATCAGCGCGTGCCTGACCGGCCAGAAGGTCCGCTATGACGGGCAGCATAAGCTTGACCGCTATCTGATGGATATTCTGGGTAAATTTGTGGAATATGTTCCGGTTTGCCCGGAGGTGGAGTGCGGCATGAGTGTGCCGCGCGAAGCGATGCGTCTGGTTGGTGACAAGGATTCGCCGCGTTTGATGACAATCCGATCTGGTATCGACAAGACCGATATGATGACTTCCTGGGCCGGACCGGTGCTGGACCGACTGGCCGGCGAAGACCTCTGCGGATTCATATTCAAAAGCAAGTCCCCCAGTTCCGGCATGATGTCGGTCAAGGTCTATAATCCTTCTTCAGGTATTCCCGTGAAAAGCGGGACGGGACTTTTTGCGAGGATGTTCATGGAGCGTTTCCCGCTGTTGCCGGTCGAAGATGAAGGGCGTTTGCATGACGATAGTCTGCGCGAGAACTTCATTGAACGGATTTTTGCCTATTGCCGCTGGCGCGATTATGAGAAGAACGACAATACAGTCAAGGGACTGATGGATTTTCACAGCCGACACAAACTTCTGCTGATGGCGCATCAGCCCGCGGCGGTATCCCGGCTCGGGCGACTGGTTGCCGGTGCTACGGCAGCGACTCTGGAAGAGTGCAAACAGCAGTACCTGCCGGATTTTTTGCGGGCTATGAAAAGTCAGGCGACCGCACGAAAACACGTCAATGTGCTGCAACATATTCTCGGATATTTTAAAAATCAGCTTTCTGCCGACGAGAAGGCGGAAATGCTTGATCTGATCTCGCGTTTTCAGTCCGGCCGCCTTCCGCTGATCGTTCCGGTCACCATGCTTTCGCATTTCGTGCGGAAATATCGTCAGCCGTATCTGGCACAGCAGTATTATCTGGAGCCGGGGCCGGAGGAACTGGCTTTGCGCAATCACGTCTGAGCCGCCGGGCGCAACACTTTAATTGTGCGTTTAATGATTTGCTGGTAAAGTTATTTTGTATTATTATTACGCTCGAAATAAACTCAAGAGCTGTTGTGATACTGAAATCAGCTTCTGTTTTGGGTTTATAAAAGCATTTTTCTTGTCTTGTAATGGGGAGGGATGGGGGAATGGCTGGGAAAAAGCACAGGGAAAAACCACGATTACTGATTGTTCTGGAATATATCCCGTTCTGGATAATGTTCAGAACGGTACGCCTGTTAAGCCTGAAAACCGCTTATTTTATCAGCAGCCAGGTTTTTCTGCTTGTTTTTCTTCTGGATCTGCGCCATCGGCGACGAACGATTTCTCATCTGCTTCATGCCGGGGTGGCGTCAAGCCGCGAAGAAGCTGTTGGGATGGCGCGCAAGGTATATATTAATCTCTCCAGGACTCTGGCGGAGGTTTTTAAGATCGATCAGATAATCGATTTCCGGAAAATAAAGATCGTTGGTTGTGAAGAAACCATTCGCGAGATCAATGACGGCGGAACCAACAGGAACTTCATCATTGTTACAGCGCACTATGGCAATTGGGAGGTCTCTGGTCGGATTTGGGCTGAAATGGCCGGTATTCCTATTGTTTCGGTGATGCGTAAGTTTTCCAATCCTTTGATTGGTCGGTTGGTGGTTTCACTGCGGGAAAGCGGCGTACATCACTGTGTTGAGAAGGATGGCAGCATCAAGGTGCTGCTTAAGGCGCTGCGTAATGGACATAATGTAGGGGTGTTGGCCGACCAGCACGCCAATTCGCATGATGGTGTTGAGACGGTGTTTTTCGGGCAGCCATGTCGGACGCACGGATCTCCGGCATTGCTGCATCTTAAGACCGGAGTACCGATTCTGCCGGCGGTGGCGCGGCGTAATTCCGGTGATTTCAGCTTCGACCTGGTTATGGGTCCATTGATTCGCTATCAGCCGACCGGTGACAAGGATGCCGATATAAAGGCGGTTGCCCAGATGTTTACCTCCGAATTGGAGGCGCTGATCCGCCCGGAACCGGAACAGTGGTTGTGGGCTCATCGCCGTTGGCTTAATATCAACCGGAAATCTTCTTCCGGATATCAGCCGTCAGCGGAACAGTCTTTTAGTTGATACTGCGCTATTGATCGTCAGCCGCAAAAGACCAGGGAGCGGAAGAAGACAAAGGCGCAAAAGATCAGCTCCATTTCTGCGGCGGAGGCCGATTCCGGCAGTTCGCTGAAGACAAAATCTTTGCTTGATGGCCGGCTGAGTGCCACATACGCATTGAAATAGTAGGCCAATGCGGAAAAAAAATCGGAATATGGCGGCAGCGGTTCGGTACGGAAGAAAATCGGTTCACGTTTGTCGTTGAACTGTAACGCCAGCTGTTTTTCCCGCAGCATTGCGTCGTTTACTTTCACTGTCCCACGTAATTTATCGTTAATCATGAAGTTCCATGTGGTCACTTCATCCAGCGACGTGGTGAAACTTCCTTCCAGGTAACCGATCAGCCGGGAATTACGGAAAAGAAAGAATTTGTCACGGTTGTACCGGTAAGCGATCAATTCATAATTGATGTCGGAGCCGGGCATTGCGATCAACTGGTAGGCATAGGCTGAATCAGTATCATCGCCCATGCCGCCTTCGGTATATCCCGTCGGTTTGCCGTTGAGTTCCAGAAAATAGGCATTGCATTTCTCGCGGTCGAGGGGACGTGAAAATGCTATCCGTTCCAGATCTGTATCCGGGTCGATTGGCGCAAAACTTCTATCACAGTGGCTTTCTACCTGAGCCCTGACTTTTTTAAGCAGCTCGCTCTCGTACTCTTTGTACATTCGCCCTCCTGTAACGCAACGTTTTCCGTGTCGCTCCCGGAAACAGATCTGCCGGGAGATCGCTAGCGGCCGAGCGCCTTCTTCACCGCATCAACGGTCGGTTTGATGATGACCGGACGGTTGGCATAGGTGCCGACGATTCCTTTGTTCGCAAGCTCATTTTTGTGATAACCGATTACCGCGTCCGGATCCTTGAGCACATTGCCGGTAAGGATTCCGACAACTTTGGCTTCCGGGTCAATCACGCCGGCATCGACCAGTTTCTTCGCTCCGGCAACCGAACAGCAGGAGGCCGGTTCTGCACCAATACCCGCTGCATCGACCATGGCTTTGGCGTCCATGATCTCCTGCTCGGATACTTCTTCGACCACGCCGTTGCACCATTCCAGGCCGCGCAATGTTTTTTCCCAGGAGACCGGATTTCCGATCTTGATGGCGGTGGCGATGGTTTCGGGATTCTTAACTGCCTCGAAAGGAGTTTTATTCTTCCACATCTTGTACAGCGGCGCGGACCCGGAGGCCTGGATTACTGCGATACGCGGAATCTTGTTGATGATTCCCAGCGCGTATAATTCCTCAAGGCCTTTGCTCAAGGCACTGTTGTTGCCCAGATTGCCACCGGGAATTACAAACCAGTCCGGAACTTCCCAGTCGAGCTGCTGCAATATTTCAAATCCGATTGCCTTCTGACCTTCGATCCGAAACGGGTTGATGGAGTTGAGCAAATAGATATTCAATTCCCGGCAGACATCCTGCACCAGGGACATCGCATCGTCGAAATTGCCTTCGATCTGCAAGGTTTTGCCACCGAAAGCCAATGCCTGAGCCAGTTTTCCGTAGGCGATCTTGCCTTCGGGAATGAAAATTATCGACTTCAGGCCGGAAACCGCCGCATAAGACGCCATACTGGCGCTGGTGTTGCCGGTACTTGCACAGGCAACCGAGGTGGCGTGGTACATCATCGCGGCGGTGGTACCGCAGGTCATGCCCCGGTCCTTAAAACTTCCGGTCGGGTTTTCCCCTTCATGCTTTAGCAGAAAATTTTTCAGGCCGGCATATTTACCCGCCAATCCGGCATCGTACATTCTGGTGTTGCCTTCCTGGCGGGTGATAATACGGTCATCGGGCAGGTCGAGGATCAACTCCTTATAGCGCCATACTCCGGAAGACATTGCACCGCGTTTCATTCCCCAGCGGTTTTCCCAGGTCTGCTTCAGGGCCTGTCCATCGATCGCGGACAGATCGCGCCTGACATCCAGAATCCCGCCGCAATCGCAGTTGTATCGCAGTTCGCCAATATCGTATTTTCGTGCGCAATGTACGCACTCCACCCAGGTTGCAACTTTAAAATTCATAAGTTTCCTTATCCTTGTATATCAAAATTTATGATAATTTAGCTTTAAAATTCCATAAAACAATGGCGGATTGCGGTAATATTCAGATTCCTGAACCGCTTAGTTGGTATAAAAAATGATGCCGGCGGACAATTTGGGTTGTCACGCCGGCATCGAGGGGGGGGGCTGACTCATGTTTCCGGCTTACCTCGTTCGTCCTTTCGGACCGGATAATCAATCCGCCGGAAACCCGATCCTTTAACAGACCGGCTTATTGTTAATATACAGTCCATCGCGTTGGCGAGGCATGTATTGTTCCATCCAATGATCGACTACCGGGCGGAGGATGAAATCCTCAAGCTCGCTGTTCTGCTCAAAATGATGATTACAGTACGGACAGGCAGAATACGTTTCAATATCGGTCTGCGATACTGACTCGAGGCATTCCGGGCATATAAGCATTCTGCCTTTCTGACTGCCACTGCTGCCAACTGTGAACTGTAATTTTTTCATATTATTATATCCTTAAC
>QKAL01000217.1 GCA_003246475.1 Lentisphaerota bacterium | reverse complement strand
TTTGCTTCCGGCAATGCTGTGGGCCGTTGAAGTTTCTCTTCCGCAATTGTTTCCAGCTCATGCGACAAAACTCGGAGATATTGTAATGAATGCCACATGTTCCAAGAATGAAAAAACTAACGTTGATTACAACTTATTCCTATTTGCTCGCCTCCCATCTCAATATCTTGTTTTTCAACGAATTACAAACAAAGGACCTTCTTTTATATCGCTACCCAGTTTATTAATATCCCATGTTGAGTTAATTCACCAATAATTGGATACGGATTTGTTTGGGGCAATATTTTCATGCAATATCATAACATTTGTCTAAGACAAATTGAAACTATCAGAAAACTATTGTCCCATTCTAATAGAATAATCAGTTCAGCCGCTTCCGCGTTCCCATCGGATTAAGAATTTTCCGTTCCTGCCCCAGTGACTTCCGCGGATAAGCCGTCAAGTCGATGTGTTTGCGCTGACGCTTTACACCGTCCGAACCGTCCAACCCAGGTAATGCCGCGCCCTGCATTGAGGCCGCCACGGCACAGCCGACCACGCCGTCCAACCAATGGTTATCCGAGGCTTCCGGTCGGAGCTTCCACTCGTCAACCTTACGGCCACGACCTTCGGTTTTGACCCGATACTCGGCAGTAAGGTGTTCAGCCAGCAACTGGTGAAGAACCGGTTGATTGCCGAATAAGGAAAGACACCCCTTGTCACCCATAGCCACGGCAAGCCTGGCGTGAATGAAGCTTTTCCAATAGTTTGCGTCGAACAGCACATGCCGTACCGCACGTTTGCCCCGGACATTCGGAATCATCCAGTTATGCCCGACTCGGTCGCCTGGTTGTTTGCGATATTCAGCCATGGGTTTTGAGGCAGCTCCCACATAGCGACCATGGCTCGGCAGCAGTACCGCCGAGTGTGAACTCTGACGGCAGAACTGATAAACCACGTCAGTCGATTGGCCCCAGTTGGCGTCAATCAAACAGCGTTCGATCCGCAGCATCGCACCATCATCACGTTGCCATTCTTTGGACAAAAGGTTGCCCGTCAACGCCTCCAATCCAGCGTAAACAGCGCCCTCCAGCCCGGTTCCCGGCGCGGCGTCCAGCAACGTCGGCCGGGCATCGCGCAATAGGAAATAGCGACGACCTTGTTCCGGATACACACCATAGTCAACGACGTATCCGGTGAAGCAGTCCTCCCAGGCCGCTACCAGGTAATAGAGCAGTTCCTTTTGCACGTCCACGAACATGGTGAGGTAGTTGCACCCGACCGGAATTTCACCGCGTTTCAAATTGTTGATCTTTGCGGCAATCTGATCAGACGTCATAATCACATCCTCATCCAAGTCTTCCGGCAACGGTTCGTTCTGGTACTCTGCCCAGAAGGCCGCCTCATCCTGAAATTTAAGGTTCATGGCATGCTGGATTGCGCTCAACTCATCGTAGTTATACCGCGCCTCCCAGGCGATAATTGCCCCGGCGTCCATCTCTTCACGATGCCGACGATAGAATTCGGTGGCTTCGGAAAAGTCGCCGCGTTCCCGCAGGCAGTCGGCCCGGAGATCGGCGTACTGATTCCAGAGTTTCTCATTGTCCGGAAATTTATACACCATCTTCGTCCGCTCGCCGTTCCAATCCGGATGGACCTTTCGATCAAGGACCTGATCGGCCATATCGCCCGGACGAATCACCGTACACGGCATAATTCCGGAGATTTTCTGTCCCGGACCGGCCAGACCGAGTACGTCCCCGGAAAGTACCCGGACTCTTTTTCTGGTCTGCTCCAGAGAGTTGGCCGACTCGGAAGTCTGCGGGTCATCGATAATCACCAGCGACGGACGTACCGGCTTGGCCTTGTCCGGACGTTTGAACTTCATCCCTCTGATTCGTCCGGTGATTCCCGCCACCCGGATGATCGCCCCGGAGGCCTTGCTGCTTTCAATGGTTGGCAGAACGATCTCATTGGCTGTCCAGCTCATCTGCGTCCGCTTCCCCTGATAAAGCTGACCGGGACACCGATTCGAAATACCGTCCAGACATTGGATCGGATATAGCGCCTCCGGAAAGTCTTCCTGCAATAATTCGTTCTTCTCGAATTCGGTCTTGATCGAGTCCAGCATTTCCAAAGCTGCGGTTTCAGTTGCCGAAACCAGCACCACAAAATCGCGATGACCGTAAAGCATTGCCCATAAACAGGCGGTTTCCGCTAAACTCGACTTACCAGAACCACGAGCCATCGCCAAGGCGTAAAGGCCGCCCAGCAAGACGGCCTGTTCAATCCGGGCAATGACCTTCAAATGGTCCGGCGACCACGCCAAAGCATATGTTTCCGGAAAATAGCTTTCGCAGAACAGCCGAAAGTCGCGTTCGCACATCTTCTTTCGTGCCGGATCGGCTACCTCCGGCAGCGGTCCGATGTCGCGGCCGGACTTCGACAATGTGGCATTTCTGGCCCGGGCGGCTTCGCGAATGCCGTCATAATCGCGAACTTCCGGCGCGGTTGAAGTTCCATGTCGAAGATCGAACAGCCAGCCAACGTACCGGAACAGGTTAATCATCCGGGGATTGTCGGAGTCGGACACCCGAAACCCGGCCCGGTTATGATGGCGATAGAGCCGCCGTTCGTTCAACACAAAGCCTAATGGAGTGGCATTGATCAACCGGGCAAGTTCGCTGGGACGCATTTTTAAGGGATTAATCGGCATCGGACATTTCCTTGATCAGCCAGGCGGCGTATGTAATCAGATTGATGGTTCCATCGGCATTAACCGGTGCGCCGGCTTCGATATCCGACCTGACGGATTCTTCCGAGACAGTACGACTGCCGGCGTGTTTCAGCAGCTTGGTCAGATCGTCCACACTCAAGGCGGTGATTTTGAGTTGAGAATTATTCATGATATATTGCTTTTTGTTATTTGAAAGTG
>QKAL01000268.1 GCA_003246475.1 Lentisphaerota bacterium | reverse complement strand
TTGCGCGCGATAAAATTGTTTTCGATCACGGCGTTTGTTATTACCTCAAGATAGATACCTCCGATGTTATTCATAATTGCATTGTTTTTTACGACGATCGGACGGCCGCTCTGATTGAAGTCAAACCAGATGCCGTAACCGTAATTCTCATAAACCTTGCAGTCTTCGATCGTACCGTTGGTATCCGGAATGAATTTCATGCCGCCGGTATGCCAGTTGGGATTATAGTCACGATAGTTGTTATGATGCACGCGGCAATTTTTTACCAGAAAATCCACAGCCTTATTTGCACCGACGCCGACATTGCCGTTGAAGGAGAGTTCACAGTTTATGACTCCGGCGTTATTCCCGCCAAGCGATACGCCACCGCCAGCGCTCCAGCAAACCGTGCAGTCTTCAAGCAGGCAATGGCTTCTGATTGCAACCAAATTACCGCCATATTGGTTACCAAGGGCGCTGCTGTGCATGAATTCGAGCCCCCGGATTGTGATATATTCGCTACCGCTCGTGTCGAGAACGCACTGACGGGTTGGGATTTCAATCAGATCGGATTCCTTGCCGTTTCCGGCAATACGCAGGTAAAGGCTGTTATCATTTTTATCATAGTAAAACGAATTCGACCGCATGTGCCTGATTTCCGAGCCAGTGCTATTGCGGGTCCAGTTGCCGTCGAGGGCGACCGAGACCACGTCGTCACCAATTTGCGTCAGGGGCTTGCCATTGAGAAATACCATTGAGGGATTAACCGGAAAGCTTTCCTTCTTTAGTAGCTTCAGTTTCGTTTTACCCTTGTTATACTCGTTTTCCGAGTCATATCCGGGCATATCCACTTGCGAAAAGTCCGCTGCCGTGAAAGTATCCGAGCCTTTCATGGCGACCTTTTCATTGTCATAATTTGTAATCAGAACCGGATTTTCTGCTGTCGCAACGACCTTAATCTTTACCGATTCGCGATAGGTTCCTTCCCGCATGAAAACGGTATCTCCTGGCTGGAGTTTTCCGGCCGCAGTGGAGAGTGTCTTGAAGGGTTTTTCAATCGTTCCACTGTTTTGGTCATCGCCTGCGGAATCGCTTACATAGTACTCCGCAGCCGGAAGCGGACAGCCATATAGCATAAAAACTGCGGAAAACAGAACAAGCATTGAAACGCGAAAGCGGGCGCTACCTGAAAACAATCTGATCATTTTACACTCCTACAAAAAAAGGTTATTAGCGGAATCGCCAGTTTGTGTCAATTTCCCAACTCAATTTTCCGGTAGAGCAAACCACAAATGCCCGGGAACGCACGCTGCCGTCAATGATCAGGAAATTGGACTTGCGTCCCCCGGCATGAGAGGGTTTTGCGGTATAGTATGGATATCCCAGAATATTTGATTGGTAAACGGACACGGTATACCCCATCGGCATGCCGCCGTTGCTGTAACTATTGGGTTCCATGATTTCCGCTTCGGTCAGAATAATGGAGCCAGTTGGAATGACCGATCTTTTTTTCGGTATGTCGCGTCCGGTGATCCCATTTCCCGTATTATAGACATCGAAGCCGCCCTTGTATTCAGCGAGTTTCGATCGCGCTTCGGAGGTTGCCGAGGATGTAACAGCATAACTATATCGCATGATGCCTGCGCTGTTGGGCTGGGTTTCCGGGCAAAGGAATAATCCCTTGGGACTACTCCTTTCTGGCAGTATTTCATTATATCTGGCCGTAGTCGCAATATCCGATCCGTCCATGCCGATATAATTCCTGATGGCAATCGGCCAGTTACAAGGGTTACCCGCCCCTTGGATATAGGTAGACGGAATATAGTTGGGATTGTCGCCCGCATACAGACTCAGACCAAGGCCGAGAGTTCTCATGTTGTTTGTACATGAAACCATCCGCACATCGCCCATGGCCTTTTGCATGCAAGGAAACAGCATCGTTGCCAGAAGGCTGATGATCGCGATTACAACGAGTAACTCCACCAATGTAAAACGACGTTCATTTTTCAACATGAGAGAAACACCTCCATCATTCATGAATGGGGCGGTTGCGATATGCTTGTCCGTAACACCAGTTCGGGACGAAGCATGGTAATCGATTCCGTTCCATCTTTACCGCCGTCGATCAGATTCTTCAGAATATTCCATGCGGTTCTACCGAGCTGTTCGGGATTTTGTTCAATTGAAGACAATTGCAGGATACTCTGGGTAAACTCATTCCCATATCCGATGATTGAGAAATCATCCGGTATGCGATATCCCTTCGATAATAATTCTGACCACGCTCCAGCCGCAACATTGTCATTGGACGCAAAAATGGCTGTGGGGCGCTTGCTCTTGGGCAACTCCAACAGCGTTGCCGCTGTCTTTTTGCCCACATTCTCGTCGGCTGCATATTTATCAAATGAAGGAACAAGACATTTGTCATAGTCAATTGAATAGCGTTGCAATGCCTTGCGGTAACCTTCAAAGCGCTCCCATGCATTGGCTTTCTGGGTAGGACCGCCAAGATGGGCGATACGCCGATGCCCTGCATTTATCAACGCTTCCGTTGCCATGAACCCTCCCGCACGGTCATCGCAAAGCACGCACGGCGCAGCGATTTCGTCAATTCGTTCATCGATAATCACCAGTCTGGTTTTACTTTGCGCCAACTCGCATAAAAAGTCGCTTGGCGGATTTGATTCAACGGGCGCTACAATCAGCCCTTCCACTCCTTTAGCAAGCAATTTCCGTATTGCCTGCGCCTCTTTCTCACTTCCACCCATGACACTGCTTAAGCAGATATGGTAGTTTTTTGTCTCAGCTCCAGTTTCAATTCCCCGTGCAATGGTTGACATGAACGGGCTATTAATTCCGTTATAACAGACAAAGCCAATTAATTTAGAGGATGCCTGCTCTGACTTGGCACCTGCAGGAAGATGTGTTACGAAAGTCCCCCT
>QKAL01000138.1 GCA_003246475.1 Lentisphaerota bacterium | reverse complement strand
CGGGTCTGATCCAGGCCTTCGGCAATAAAGTTGGCAGGGAAATTGGCTTCAAAATGTTCCTTGTTCTCAAACGGGTAATGGTGCTGGGCATACGGCATCGAGCCGCTCTCAAACCAGCAGTCGAGAACTTCTGAAACCCGACGCAACGGCGTCTTTCCGGTTGGTGACGGGATTTCCAGATTGTCAACGAAATGCTTGTGGATATCGTCGATCTTCCGGCCGGTCAGTTTTTCCAGTTCCTCCACCGAGCCGACACAGATGAATTCGCCTTCGTCATTACGCCAGATCGGTAACGGCGTACCCCAGTAACGGTTGCGGCTGATCGCCCAGTCGCGGGCATTTTCCAGCCATTTACCGAAACGTCCTTCCTTGAGGTGGTCCGGCATCCAGTTGATCCGGCCGTTGGCGTTCAACATCATCTCCTTGACCCTGTCGATCTTGACAAACCAGGTGGAGACAGCTCGGTAAATCAACGGCGAGTCGTCGCGCCAGCAATGCGGATAATTATGATTGATAGTACCGCGATGAACCAGTTTGCCTTCATCCTTCAACCGGCGGATGATCTCTTTATCGGCATCCTTAACGTAAATACCTTTGTAATCCGGTACTTCGGCAGTAAAGCGGCATTCGGCATCGATCGGGCAGACCTCGGGAATACCATTGGCCTTGCCGGCGGCGTTGTCATCCTCGCCAAATCCGGGTGCAATGTGCACAATCCCGGTACCGTCCTCGGTACTGACAAAGTCGGCATTGATAAAGCGGAACGCCCCGTCCTGCGCCAGCATCTCGAAATAAGGAAACAACGGACGATATTTTTTCCCGTTGAGCTTACTGCCCTTAAAGCGCTCGACTACCTCCGGTTTTTCATTTTTATAATATGCGGCAACGCGCGCTTCCGCCATGATATAAAAGGCATCTCCGTCCTTAATCTTCACATAATCGATATCAGGACCGGCCGCCAGCGCCATATTCGAGGGCAGTGTCCACGGGGTGGTCGTCCACGCCAGAAACCAGGTTCCAGGCTCGTCGACACAGGCGAAACGGATGGTGATTGCCGGGTCAGTGACTTCAGCATAGCCCTGATTAGCCTCAAAATTGGAGAGCGGAGTGGAACAGCGCGGGCAATACGGCAGAATTTTGTAGCCTTCGTAAATCAAATCCTTGTCCCAGAGCTGTTTGAACACCCACCATATAGATTCCATATAGTTCAGGTCCATGGTACGGTAACCGCGGCGGAAATCGACCCATCGACCCATGCGCCGGACCACCTGCTCCCACTCACTGGTATAACGCAGCACGATATTACGGCAGGACTCGTTGAATTTGTCGATACCATAATCCTCAATCTCTTTCTTTCCGGAGAGATTGAGCTCCTTTTCCATTTCATACTCTACCGGCAGACCGTGACAATCCCAACCGAACACCCGGTCGCAGAACTTACCGCGCATCGTCTGATAGCGGGGCACCACGTCCTTAATGGTACCAGCCAGCAGATGGCCGTAATGCGGCAGACCGGTAGCAAACGGCGGACCATCGTAAAACACAAACTCATCCGCCCCTTTGCGATTTTCCAAAGACTGCTCGAAAATATTGTTACTCTTCCAGAATTCCAGGATTTCTTCTTCCTGTCCGGAAAAATCAGGTTGATTACTGACAGCTTTAAACATTTTTATCTCGACCCATATTTTGTCATTAACTCACAAGCAAACGAAACAAACCAATCATTTATTGTTTAAAAATTAAAAAGGGTTTCGATCATATGACCAAAACCGCTTGTTAACCTTAAGATATGTCGCAAATATTAACTTCGCAGCTGGCACGCGGCGATCTTGTCGTACTTCGCCCGAATCGTCCGGACTTTCCCTTCCGGACCGGCCAGTTCGAATACCACCACATCGTCCAGAATATCGGCAATCCGCAACGCCTCCATTTCGCGGCCGTCCTGCATCACGACAATGAACGGACCGGCCTGACTACCATCGGCGTTAAGCGCAATCGACTTAAAGTAAATACTGTTCATCGTAACGCCGCCATCTTCGGTAAAATATTCCGGCTGCGCCTCTTCTTCCACCTCCGGCTGTGTTGCCGGGATAACTGGACTGGGCACATATTCCTGCCCGGTGTTTTCATAAAGCTTGGCGGTAACCAGGTGCATCATTCCAGCACGCATATTTTCCTCGCGCTCTTTTTTCACCCTCATGTGATCCGCAAGCAGATTTTTGAATTTCGATGCCATCATCGGGTACATCACCGGCAGACAAAGGGCGACCAGAAAGTGGCTCAAACGGGAACGCCCCTGCATTTCCGTATATGTGGCGGCAATAAAGCCATTGCTCAGATAAAGAAAAAGAAATAACGGTACCAAAATCATGGTGAAGGGTCCGGGCAGAACCCCCGCGCTGTCGGCAAGATAATACCATTGCTTGACAAGCAGCAGAATCCCCTTTCCGGTATAAAGCCAGGACTCATAAAAACTTACAAACGGAGCAAACACATTCATCATTTTCTCCAGCTATTTTGAGGTCAACACCAATAAATTCCCCATACTATAACATCAAGTTGAATTTTTAAAACTCCAAAGCCCGCCAACTTTACTATATTTTAACTATTTTTCTCAAAGAAATATATTTATACATTGAAAAAGCGACCGTCCTGCGTTATCTTCTTTTCCAATCGTTATCTTCTTAATACGCTCTGAGGAGCTGTTTGGATTGTTCCGGGAACGCCGTTTTGACTCGACCGGAACAGCCTGAATAAACAAATATATGTTTTAGGAGTTTTACAATAATGAAGAATCGCTTCACCAAGTATTTGGACAAAGACTGTATTTTCAGCCTGAAAGGCAAAGACAAACGCGAGATTCTCGAAGAGATTATCCGCCTCGCCGCCGACCGTTCCAGCATCAGCGTTGACAAAATCCGCGAACTGACCTGGAAGCGCGAAAAAATGATGACTACCGGCGTCGGTTTCGGACTGGCCCTTCCCCACATCCGCCTCGAAGAAATCCCCCATCCGGTAATTCTCTGCGGTCTTTGTGAAAACCCCATCGCCGACTACGGCTCTCAGGACGACAAACCAGTTCGCGTGATCATCTATATCATGGCTCCCTCCGGCAATCAGGAATCATATCTTGAATTGCTCGGCAGTGTCTCGGCCAAGATGCGCGATGAAGAAACCATCAGCGAAATCGTTGAAAACATGAGCAAGCCGGCCAATGTCCTCAAGGCCCTCAAGCGTCGCCGCAAGGACGAACCGGAAGACGAAGAAGAATAATCTTCCTCCCGATAACATGTTTTATCAAGCCGTGTCCTTGCGATACGGCTTTTTTATTATTACCGATTGCGACCACGCCAAAACGGATTTATATTATTCGGCAACAACAATTTCAGGAAGTTAATACGATAAAATGGTTCAAAGCAATAATGTTAATATAGAAAGCATTTCACCGCTGATAACCCCGGCGGAACTGAAAGCCATGTTTCCGGCAACCCCCGAGCTCATGCAGAAGGTGGTGGATGGCCGCAATGAACTGCGCGCCGTTCTCGACCGGAAATCAGACAAACACATTCTGATCACCGGCCCGTGCTCCATCCATAGTACCGACGCCGCGCTGGAATACGCAGAACGCCTGTTGAAACTTAAAGAAAAATTTTCCGACCGGATCATTCTCATAATGCGGGTCTACTTTGAAAAACCCCGTACCACCATCGGTTGGAAAGGCTTGATCTATGACCCCGATCTTAACGACTCCGGTGATATTGAAAAAGGCTTACGCGTTTCCCGCGAACTCCTTTGCAAAATCGTCAACATGGGACTTCCGGTCGGTACCGAGATTCTTGAACCTATCATTCCGCAGTATATCGCCGACATGATCGCCTGGTCCGCCATCGGAGCCCGTACCACCGAATCACAAACCCACCGCCAGCTCACCAGCGGTCTGTCCATGCCGATCGGATTTAAAAACGCCACCGACGGCAGCGTACACATCGCGGTCAACGCCATCAAATCCGCCGCCAGCAAGCACTCCTTTATCGGCATTACCGAGGATGGGAAAGCCAGCGTCTTCCGCACCAAGGGCAATAAATACGCCCATATGGTACTGCGCGGCGGTGAAAATTACCCGAATTACACATCGGAATATATCGCCTTCACCAAAGTGGTGATGGAAAAAGCGGGAATCACACCGAACATTATCGTCGATTGCAGCCATTCCAACTCCCGGAAACAGCCGCAACGCCAGCTACTGGTCATGCGCGACATCATGGAACAGCTTGCCGCCGGTGAAACGGCGATCCGCGGTACCATGCTGGAGAGTAATCTGTTGCCCGGAAGCCAGCCCATCAACGCCTTCCCCATCGATCCGGGCATCTCCATTACCGACGCCTGTATCGGCTGGGAGGAAACAGAATCGATAATTTCCGAAATGTATTACGCGTTGAAAAAAGCTGGATCTTAATAATTATTAAAACTTCGGAACGCCCGCTTAACGCTTCAGTCGACGGCGGGCGTATATTGACTGCACCAGCCCCAGATAGATCATGGTCGAAAGCATGAACGAACCGCCATAGCTGACCAGTGGCAACGGCACACCGGTGATCGGCATTATACCAATGCTCATGCCCATATTGACAAAAGAATGCATAAAAATCATCGCGGCCGTTCCCACCCCGATATAACGACCGAACTGATCCCTCGCCACCATCGCCGCCCGCAATGCCGAAAAAATCAGCATCGCATAACAGGCCACCAGGATTGAAACACCAAGAAAACCGGTCTCCTCGGCAATCACCGAAAAAATGAAGTCAGTATTCGAAACCGTCTGCGGCAGATACCCCAGCAGATTCTGAGTCCCCTGCATAAATCCTTTCCCGGACAACCCGCCGCTGCCCACGGCCAATTTGGCCTGAAGCTGGTTCCATCCACGCTTTTTAATGTCCTTTTCCGGATGCAGGAATACTTCAATACGTTTCCGCTGGTAATCATGCAGAATCGGCTTGAACTGATAATATTCATTGACGATTTCAGCGGTTCCCAACGTTATGATGGAAACTGCGCCGATTATAATGTAGCGCCATTTAAATTCGGAGATGAACAGGATTCCGGCGGAAATAGGGGCAAGGATCATCGCACTTCCCAGGTCCGGTTCTTTGAGGATCAGCAGAAAAGGAATACCTATGACAACACCAAGCAACATCAGATGAGTAAGGCGGTTGACATTGAACCAGCGAAAAGTCATTACCCGCGCCAGCAACAGCATCACGGCAATCTTGGCAAATTCCGAAGGCTGTATGCGCATGGGCCCGAAAGCCAGCCAGCGCCTGGCCCCGTACACCATTACACCATGCGTAAACACCATGACGAGCAGGATGAGACAAAGCCCATAGAACCCCCAGCAGAGCTTAAGCATGACTTTGTAATCGACTATTGCCAGCAACAGCCAGAAACACAAGCCGATAAAGACCCACTGCAACTGTTTTATCCAGAAACCGGTGGCGTAATTACCAACCTGTTGTCCAGTTCCGTAGATAAAAAGCAAACCGATGGTGATCAGGCAGGTGAAACCGATAATCTGAACAAAATCCGCGCGCTGGATGATCTTACGAGACAGCTCGCGGTATTTGTCCATGCGATTTGCGGTTTCCGGCATATGACCAAGTCCTCTATTGTTCCCCGCCCCGCCGCCATATCCGGGCTTACGTCATACGACGCCAACCCGGGCGCTATCCGGACGGACGGAATTACAGCTCGAACGTCTGTTCACGCTTGGGGCCGACCGAAACAATACCGATTTCGGCATCAACCAGCTCCGCCAGGCGTTGCAAATACTTCCGCGCGTTCTCCGGCAGATCATTCCAGCAGCAGACATTGTCCGTGGAAGTCATCCAGCCGGGATGCGTCTCATATATCGGGGTCACTTTGTAAAGCAGTTTGCTGTCGGATGGCATCTCGCTATAACGCTTGCCGTCGATCTCATAAGCAATACAAATCTTCAGCTCCGGCAGATCATCCAGAACGTCGACCTTGGTAATAGCCAGCTTATTTACACCATTAACCATGCAGGAGTAACGTGAAGCTACCGCGTCGAACCAGCCGCAGCGGCGTGGACGACCAGTAGTTGCACCGTATTCATTACCGGCCTTGCGCAGGGATTCGCCTTCCTCACCATAAAGCTCAGTCTGAAAGGGACCTTCGCCCACACGAGTGGTATAGGCTTTGATGACCCCGTATACTTCTTCAATATAGCGCGGGGAAAGCCCGGTACCGGTGCAGGCACCGCCGGAAGTGGTGTTGCTGCTGGTCACAAACGGATAAGTGCCGTGGTCAACGTCCAGCAGAGCGCCCTGGGCGCCTTCAAACAGAATATTCTTTCCGGCCTTGGCAGCCATATTTACGGAAAGCACAGTATCTTTGATATAGGGCTGCAGATATTTGGCGGCCGCTTCCAGTTTCGGCCATTCGGCGGCTACATCCACGGTCTCAAACCCGGCAGCGGCAAAGATCTGGTTGTACTTCTCTGCATATTCCGTAAAACGTTCTTTAAACGCGGCCAGGTCAAGCATTTCCAGCGCACGAATACCGCAACGGTCGGCCTTGTCGGTGTAAGCCGGTCCAATACCGCGCTTGGTAGTACCGATCTTCTTGCCTTCCGCACGCTGCGACTCTTTGAACGCATCCATCAGACGATGATATGGAAGAATCAAATGCGCCTTGTCACTGAGCTGCAGTCCGTTCACCGATATACCGCGCTTGACCAATCCTTCCATCTCATCCTGCAGACTGATCGGATCGACCACCAGCCCGTTGCCGATAATATTCACAGTACCCGGACGGAAAATGCCTGAAGGGATGAGGTGAAGGACATATTTCTGGTCGCCGATTTCCACCGTATGACCGGCATTGTTGCCGCCCTGAAAACGCACTACCATATCGATGTCACGAGTCAGTACATCAATAATTTTGCCCTTGCCTTCATCGCCCCACTGGGTGCCAACTAAAACGGTTACAGACATTTTCCCTTCCTTATCGTAATTATATTTTGATCGCAAAAACGTAATTATTCTCTTTCCCAAACAAAGTGTTTACTTTAGTATTACACAAATAAAATGCAACCCGACAACAACAAAAAATGACATTAAAATGACGTTCCGGCGGCGAGTTATGCGACACGTCGGCATAGTTTATCCACCGCCCTGAGAATTATCGGTGATTTTTCAAAAAAATTCGGTTGGCCATATTGACATTTGAGCTTTAGTTAATATACTACAAGCAAAATAGCAACGAGTGATATAACCTTTAACCTTTGAATAAGGGGAGGTAAAAGTTATGGGACGTACGATTTGCCCTTATTGCGATATCGAAGTAAGCGAGAGCGCAATTGAAGCCGAAGACGGCTGCTGCCCCGAATGCGGTGCGGTACTGACCATGTCATCGATTTGGGATGACGACGAAGAAGGATTCGAGGACGAAGACCTTCTCGATGAAGAAAACGCCGAAGAAGAAGAGGACGAAGATTTCTTCGACGAAGAAGAAGATTTCGAAGACGAAGAATATTAATTGTAATATTTCGCCTTCTTAAGCGGTAATATTCCTTTGGATTTCCGCTGATGGTTTCTTATAGCCATAAAGTATCAGATATTCCGGTCCGCGTTCTTGCGCGGACCTTTTTTATTTCCGACTCCAATAAAAAAGAGGCCATCGGTTTCCCGACAGCCTCCCTTATTACCTGTTAATTATCAATCAGACCGTAATCACTCCGCCAATTCCACCATTTTAACATCGTCGAAGTATGCAACCGCATCGGCCGGAGAACCTTTATCATGACTGCCAAACACCAGTAACGGATTGATCTGGACAGTCGCAGGCTGAAACATTAATTTTATCTCTTTCCATCCATTCGTATTGCCACTTATGCCATTGCCATAAACTGCGGAGACAAACTTGCCGTCCTGCAGCTGTTCAACTCGTAATTGAACAAACTGTTTCGGAGTACAGTTAACCGTCTTGACCCATGCGGTCAACATATACTTACGCGTCGGATCGAGTTTGACTTGACTGGCACACCACCTGACATCCGGGTTGTCCGGGGCTTGCAGTGTAATCGAGCGAGTCCCGGAATGACAGGTGTCCCCTTTTCTGCCGTCCTTGATATAACGGTGCTTGAACCAGGTCCCCAACTTGTCCGGCATATCCCCACCCGTTTCCATGTCGCAACTGAAAACAGGTTTCGCTTTTGATATAGCGTTTTTCATCCAGACATCATAATCCAGATTGGCCACGCTCACCCGCGTCTTGTGAACCGACTCCAGCGTTTTTTTGAACTCGTCATTGTCGCATAGGCCGAAATAGAATACTTCACAGGTACCCGTCTGAGTAAGTTTTAACATTTCTCCGGCAGCAACAGTCTGCGAGCTTTCCTTATCGCCATAGAAGTCATAGACCGTGTATTTGCCTGGAGTAACAACAACTTCAACCGTATTGGCAGGAAGAGAATCACGCTTGAACAAACGTGGATTGGTCCGATCCTGTTGTGCCAGTTGCGTACTGTTCCAGATCACGGCGGAACGCCCCCCGGCCACGTCATAAAGATGAACCGCTGTATCGGCATTGGCTGTCGCTTCAGACACCACCCCTGCGGCCTTCATTGCCGCGGCAACGACCACCCGGCTAAAGTCTTCTTTGTCGACAAACGGCATAGTACAATTGATATAGATGATTTTCCCGGCAGCAACCTTCACCAGCGACACCAGCGGAATACCATTCTTGTCAGTCAGAACCGGTTGAGAATCTGCCACCTGGTAAATATCGCGAACTGCATTGTATCTCTTGCCGTCCAACTCAAGTTCGATTTTCTGCGCCGACAGAACCTCCTTCAGCTTCAGCAATTCACCCGCACTGCGCTGAATCTTGGGCGTGATGAATCGGGAATAAGACTTGCCGTATTCCCACATCACTCCCTGTACGCCACGCGCCAGTTGAACTTGTCCATTAAAGATCATAAATGGCACCGCCGAATGGGTTACCAGAATATTTCCCGGCTTCGATGCCAGCCATTTCTTCGCCGCAACCAAATGCATGGGACTGGATTGTGACGGACCATAGACCAATACCGAGGCATTGTCGATAAAGCCATCGGTCAGCGCTTCTTTACCCGCCGAATCAAAGGGATAATGCATTTGATCCATGAAACGTGCCAGATTATTGGTCTGGGTCATGCCGGAGGAAAAGCCATCCTGATACTCAAGAACGTTACGGCTGCCGATGACCACAGTCTTTTTAGGCTCAGGCATTTGCGACCTTTCCGCATGACTCTGCAGAAAGGCAAAAGCGCCTGCAGCCCAATGTCCATAACGGCCCTGATTATAGGCGTCGACCGCCGGATTACCATCCCAGACATGGTTTTCAACATACTGATTATTGTAGTCAGATGGTTTGGACGAAGAAGTCAGGTCATAATAAAAGGCATAGGCTGCTTCATGATTGTACAAGGTCGCACCATGTCCTCCGGGAAATATTTCACCGACTATATAGATATCTCGCCCGAATCTTTTTAAATTTCCGGCATAGAAACCCATATTATGATACCACGCATAGGTACCGAAAGGAGAACCAAAGTATTCATACGCATATTTCGCCACCCCTGGCAGGCGGCCGGTAAAATAGATGTCATTGCCATTGAATATATCCTCGGGATTACTTCCAGCAACAAAGTCCATTCCTTGGGACTGACAATAGCGTCCTTCCCGTTGCAAAAACTTCAGACATTCATAATGATATAGTGCCAGGAAGATGAATAAATTACATTTTTCCTTCTCGCCGCCATTGGCGGCCTGAGCCTCGCGAACGGGGAAATATCGGCTCCATCCGCCCTTACAACCAGCCATGTCTGGCGTAAATTTGATATCGGTAAATAACTTCAGATACCCCCAGAAATCTATTTTACGACTTTTGCCCGGCTCAACATCAATCTCCAGGCCCTCATCCTGCCCGAGCAGATCTTTGCGAAAATTCGCCACCGTGTCCTTGCCGTATCCGCTGCGCCCCATCCACGGCCAGATGAAGTCGATATCAAAATATTCGGAAAGACCGATCCTGGCTGCCCGCGCAACCGTCTGCCTGATCGCTGGCATTACAGCATCACCTTTGGAATAATCAATACCGGTAGTACTCCAAGGATAGCGGTTGGCAGTGGTTTCCCACAATCCCGGATCATTGATGGTAAAACCATCATCACGCGTAAGATACAGCTTATTATTGGTCAGGTAATCGACATAACCTACGGTCTGATGCGATTCCATAGTCGTCTTGATTCCGGCAGCATTAAAAAATTTCACCGCTTCCGCCTGCCGCGGAAAAACCGGATAGGAAATATGTACGCCAAGATGCTTACCGAATTTCTTCTGCAACTTGAGCAATCCCGCTTGCCATTGCTTCGATAAGATCGGAACTCCGGCAACAAAAACCCGGGGAACGCGATCGTTCTTAAACATCATCGGAACCTTCGGGTATTCATCCAGCGGACCATAAACATTCCGCAAAGCATAAGGGTCGTACAGATGGATTTTTTTGCCATCAGCGGTCTCCACCGTAAAATTACGCATAACCATGTCCAGTTCGGCCCCTTTGGGACCACTGCACTCTAAACCCGCCCCCTGCATTTCCACGCCCGGTTGTACCGGTTCCATATACCACAAGGAAAAAGTTGTGCTGAAATCCTCTGGGTTCAAGGTAATTTTCGTCCAATTGTTCCCCGGTTTGGGTAAGTTGACCGGGACTTTTCGGATTCCATACGGGTTGGCAAGAGAAACAAGAAATTCAATATTTTCGGACTTTGCCACCTTTACTTCAAAAGTAATGGCTTTGAAATTACCGACATACTGCATCTGGGAAATACTGCCGCTACTCGGTTCATTTTTTTCATTTTTCCATTTCATCCTAATCTGACCGTTACCACTGTCATAAGTACGAAGAACATTGGTCAGTTTCTGTTCGTTAGGAAAGTTATTGTTCAAATAGACTTC
>QKAL01000075.1 GCA_003246475.1 Lentisphaerota bacterium | reverse complement strand
AGAGAATCTCAACAACACATGCCATTGAAACATCGCCATGCCAAATACTTGCGAAACTTGATCTTTATCTTGAAGACAAACGAAAGGAGTGGTCGAAGGGAAATAAAAAAGGGCGCCCCGATCACACTCCAGTAGAGGTATCGCCAGACACCCACAGAAGAAAGGTGAAGGAGCGCCCAAATATATTTTACTATAGATGGGCGCACTTTCAACATTCGTTTCTTCTGTTAAAAACTGGCGATTTTCTACTGGAAACGCTTGTCAAAAGTCCGCAGACTTTAATTTTTTCTAAAAAGCTATTTTACGCTATAAATTGTCCTTTAGTTTTATTCATCTCCAAATATAAAACGGTTCGGCAGGAAATGCAAATTTTTATTCATGCATTATGCGATTCATCTTCTTCCGTAAACTTGAACCCCTGGCTGAACAGCGTGACAGTCTCCCAGCCGACTCGTTCTGTAGCCTTTTTTGAAATCGCACCGAATAGCGGCGCGGTCACCAAGGGTATCCATCTAGTGGGCATTCTAGCGACGATACGGCCAAGAATCTTCGCCCCAATTCTGGCGGCAAAGTTCTGCAAAGCAAGCAAAGACATCCGTTGAATGATAATTTTATTATCGACACATTTGAGAAATTCTCTCCCGACGGTGATCCCTGCCGCATTGCCCAGAATCAAGACAATGATGGTTCCATTCAACATCTCGTCCTTGCCAAAATATCTGGCGATTTTTCCGATCAACCCAAGCTGAATACGCGTTACCGCAATGAGTTCGGGCAGAATCGTCAAAACCCCAATCGGACCTGGTGGAAGCGACGCTGCCGTGCTGACCGCAAATGCTTTCCACGATGCCTTGGAAATCATGTTTTCCAGCGTATCGCAAGGTTTCAACGGCTCCACTTCCGGTCGCATCTTCATAATCAAATCAATCAACCAGCTTCCATTATCTGTTTGTTCTTTCATCTTCTTCACCTTTTTTGTTGTGTGTTGGGATTTCGCTCGGTGAGCGAGTCGCGTGTCACCGGGGTCGGTGCGGACAAGCGCTGCTCGACCGGTTCACTGGTCGAAATCCCCATCCCCCGATTTCCCTCATCCTCGCTATGCGGCCAGGTTAAACTGTTCGCTAAGTTTGCGGTAACAGATGTCGGCACGGGCGGGAGAGTACTTCTTGGCGAGCTCGGTGAAGGCGTTGTAGAGGCTCCAGCAGTTGTGCTCGGCAAAGGCATCGTGGCGGGGTTCGACGAACTCTTCCAAGACCGGGATGATGTCGGAACTGGGGATCGCGCCGGATTCGGCGGACTGCACGATCAGGATACGCGCCTGATCGATGGTCAGCGGAGTAGTTTTGAGGCGTTCAATGCCGCGTTCCAGTTTGGCAAACCCACTGGTCTGAAGAACGTCGAACGAATAGGTTATGAACCATTCGACATCGATTTTCGCTGTGTGCTTACGCGCCAGTTTGACCTCGCCGCCGAAGCAGAGATTATCGCAGACGATAATCCTTGCGCCTGCCACCAGACCCAGCGCCAGCGACTTGTCGTTCGAGTTGCGGACACCGATAGCGCGAGAGTATTCCGGGTGTCCTTCAGGATGACAGCGAATCACTCCGAACATCTTGGTGCCGATGGTATTGACGCCCCACTGTTCGTCATCGATGCGGTAGCCGCGTTTCACCGCTTCATTGACCACCCGATTGGCGGCGTCATAATGCGATACTGGACGCCATGACGGCGTTCCGGCAGGCGTGTAGATATTGGATAATTCGTTGCGGTCCAAGCGATTTGTACCGCAGTGCAACATTAATTCATTCATGATTTTAGCTCCATCTTGGTTGAAATTTCCGGCAGTACGCATGGTACAGAAGGGCCGGTATAAGCAGTCGCATGGTCAAATTGCAACGTAGTCGCAACTCGTAGGTCAAACGGCGTATCGGCAAGATGGCCGTGAACCTCAAAATCGCCCGCATCTTCACCGACGCGCACAAAACTGTAATGTTCCGGTTCGAGGTCACCAATGAGGGCATCCAACTGCTCGCATTCATGGCCGTACCACTTGATCGACTCCCAATAATACAGCACAAAACCGTCCCTGGGATCGACTTCGCGGAACATGCTGCCGCCAAAAACCGACCGCACTGCCACCGGCACCGACTGCAAAACTTTCTGTAACTCTGCCTCTCCTTCCGAAGTCAAGGCCAACGCCACATCACTGTAATATCCCATTTTATTTTTCCCTAATTATTTATTGTAGTACAATTGCAAACAAACTCTCTTCAACGGTGACTCCTTCATGTGATTTGAGCGGATATTTCCGCCAAATCACGTGAAGTATTTCGTACCGGCGCGTCGCCGGGGCAGATCCAGCGGGCAATCGCTGGTCGGCGTAGCCGAAATTCCCATCATGCCGCCTTGCTTTTTCCATTCAGCTCATCAATGAGCTTGGAACATTCGGCACGGGTGAGCAGCGACAGGTCGTTGACTCCGGCGCGTTCGGCCAGAATAGCCGGACGTATACCGCTGGTCTGGGCCAAGTCGAGCAGATAGTTGAGCTGTTTACTGCTGGCCGGAGTGTTGTCGAGCGAGGAATCACGGTTGTTGCCGCGCGGTGGCGTCTTCTGAAAACGCTGGTTGCCTTGCGGTTTATCCACAGTGGTTCCGGTGCTGATTTCAGCCTCGACGGATTCACGAACCATGGCAAAAGTTGCGTGGATGCGTTCTTGCAACTGTTCTTGGCTAAGCCCATCCGGCAGCTCACATTCGATGGACGCGTGATAACTCTTTGATGAATATTCACCCTCTGCCGGGACTTTCTTGGAAAACGACGCGTTCAATTTCAACATGATATTTTCTCCGATTACGCCACCTCGTGAGGCAGCACGAATTTTACAATTTCAATCATTCCCCAGCCATTGCTGACCGGCGTATAAACAATCCATTTCCCATTCATAATCTTTTCTCCCAAAATTGCGGCACTACTTAACGGAACTCGGGAACGAGCAAGCGTCCTGAGTTCCGTTAAGTATTCGCCACCGCAGGCTCTGCGGACGGGGACCAGCGCCGGAACGCTGGTCGGCGTAGCCGAAATCCCCGTTAGCATTCCCACTCAGAACCCGGCAACCTTCAGCTTTTCGATGGCTTCACGGGCGGCGCGGAGCTCGCGGTCGCGCTTCTTGAACGCCGATTGATTGTCGCGGAGTTTGCGGACCAGGTTGGAGGCCTGATCGTTGACGGAGCGAACTGAATTGCGCAGCTCTTCGACGGCTGACATCAACTCTTCGTAGACATCCGGCGGGGTTACGATCTTGTAGCCGGACGGCGATTCGGGCGCGGGATTGGGGGCATTGGTTTCAGTTTTCATGGGAATGGGTTCCTTGTTTTGAGTTGGTTCTTGCGGTTCGGGTTGTTCGGCGGGCTTGTTTCGTTCGTGCATCGGCATGAAAACGAGCTGGCCAAGACCGCCTGACGCGATCATCGGAGCGAAACGGTCGGACATCTGTTCAAGGGTATCATGCCCGAGCGACAGCACCCGTAGCAGGAATTTGCGGTCTATAATCATATCGGCGGCAGGACGCCCGAAACGCGACGCTAGTTCGCAGGAGTAAAGCAACGCAGCTTGACCGTAAGCCGAAATCTCCAGCTTTTCTTCGTTCAAACGCAATACCAGCAACTTATGCGTCTCGTCATCCGGCAACGTTCCAATTGTGTCCTGTAGCTTCGCCGCATCCGCAATCTTGAGCTTGCAGGTGATATGCTCGGCTTTCGGTACCACCTGTTTCCAGTTCGGATACGTCGCCTGAATGTACTTTGAAATCAGCGTATAGTTGCCGACTTCAAACATTACCCGGTCGCAATTATTATCCTTCGCTACGCCGAATTTCACCGGCTGGTCGTAAAACTCATTGGTGAACAGGCACGACGGCACCCGCAACACCATATTCGCCGTAACCGGCAGACTGTAAGGCACATGGCAAAGCTGTTTGCCGTCCGTGGCGACCAGCCCATCCTTGCTCAATAATATCCCATGCAACGCCAACCGACTGTCCTTGGTACTGACCGACGGCGCGATCTGGTTCAACGTCCGAATAAAATCCTTCGGCATCACCGCCAGACAGCAAGGCTGCGGCATCTCCGGAAATTCTGTTGCCATCGGAGCCGGGAACTCTTTCTTGACCTCCTGCGTTCCGGTCAATTCCGACAAACTGACTCCGCCATTAACCAACGGTTCGACCTGCAACAACGACCGGTTCTTACCTTTCAACCAAGCGCGAACCTCGGCAATCGGCAACAACACATCCAACCCATCCGGTGCGTCGGAAACTTTGATCTTACAACTGAAATATTCCTCCAGATTACTAACCGACAAACAAACCGTCTGCCGGTCGACGGTCTGCAACCGCGCACATCTCAAAGCCTGAATCGTGGATCCTTTTACCGGCGCGACGCGCGCCAACACAGTCAATGCCTTAACGAGTTCGTTCTTGTTAATCAGAAGCATAATAAAACCCTCCATTTTGAAGTTTTTTTGGAATAAAATCCGGCAGAATGCCGGGAGTAGATGCGATAGCATCTCAATGGCAGCGGCACCTTGCCGCCCGTCGGAGACAGCTATTAGAGTTCCTGCTGTTCCTTGATATTCCGCAGCCACAATGCGGCGAACTCGGCCAACTCTCGCTGTAACTTTTCATTACACACCGGCTCTTGCCCATCGCAATAACTCATAACCTCCTGATAAAACCCCAGATAGTCATTACGGAACGAAAGCGGATAAAACTCACCCTCAAGCAGACCGAAGGTCATTTCGGGATCAGCCATCAAGTCGCCGTTTTGCTTTCCATAATGCGCCAGCGAATAAACCGCGTCAAATCCCGGCAAATCCATAATCTTCTCAACCACCAACGACATAAACGCTCCCGCCGCATTATCCAGCTTGAGATACCCCTCCACCAACTTCCCGACAACTATCACCATCACCTCTTTTGCATCTTTACCAATCGCCTGCATAATAAAATCCTTTTTGTTGTTAAAACGCATAAAAATGAAAAATCCCGACCAGCCCCAAAACGGAGCCCGCCAGGATGTAATAAAGTTAAAAAGAAGGGTTTATCTGTTTCTGACAGAAACCCCATCGAAGTCATTTTGAAGCCCAAAATCCCCCCGAAACACGGCATATTTTAGCTGCTACAAAGTTAAATTTTGCTATCTCTGACCATGTATACAGACCGTTGTTTTCAGGCAATAAAAAGTATTCTTCAGAAGAGTAATATATTTCTGAGATTTCGTGAAAGACAGTTCAGGAAAGAGTATCAAGATAATTTCTTTCTATGCAAAAATCTATATCGGTGGCGATTTTAAATCACCGACGTCAATCGGTAGTATTGGTCGTAAGTCCGCGTGGTGGTCATGACAACATTGCCGGACGCGTCCTTGATCTGGGTCTGGGTCAGCAAACCGGTGCCCGGCACGCGGGTATAACTGGCCGTTGCCGACCCGTTCCCCACCGTCGCCAACCGGCTCATTGCATCATAGGTATAATTATGACCAAACACCGCCGTACCGCCGTTTTTAAGTTGCATCGCCGAACGTGTAATTTCATCATATTTGAGAACTTTAATTGCGTATGAAAATGATAAATCAATGAACTGAAAAAAACAGAGTAAGCACCCATCCTGGGGCAGAGGAATAAAATGATGGCTTTTCACTAGAATTTGTGGGTATGCTAAAAACGTTCATGGAGCCGTCAGCAAAAGAAACAACGCAATTACATATAATAGTCAGAAAACTATATTTTTATATTTCTCAAGTCAGTCAACATAAACCAATGAAAATCCGTTATTGGCGCCAAGCTTTTCCATGGTGGTTTGAAATTTTATGGAGTTCCAGACGGTAGGTATATTAGATAATACACTATACTGTAGTAACACTATCACAAAATGCATATGAAAATTGCACTCTAGTCATGAGTATTCTTTAAGACCGTAATATAAGCTCTTCATTTATATAGAGATGAGTGGTTTCTATATACTTTAAAACAACATCTCATCACTTTATGCGAGCAATATTATATACACAAAGTAGTCAATAACTTAAAGGACTAGTCATCATGCCAAAAAACAAAGTAATCTCAACAAACACGTTTAATGGACATCCAGTCGTTTCTCCACAGAAATATCCAGGAGCGTACAAGTACTCAAATCGGCATCTTCAGAACAATCAGGACTTATTAAATTCAGTAATTGCTCGGCACAATAAAGTCCTTTCATTCCGAATGGATTTAAAATTTCCAGCTGATTATTCGGTCCCGGCAGATAATGAAATCATCAAAAAAGCAATGAGCACTTACACGAAGGAGCTGAGCCGTGAAGGACTTGATCCTCAATATGCCGTAAAGCGTGAACAAAAAACATCTGAGCATCAACATTATCATGTTCATATGTTCGTTGATGGAAACAAAAAAGTTGATTGCATGGATTTGATTGATATGGCAGTCCCTCACTGGAGCAGAGCGTTGAAAGTAGATGACAAGACGGCTGATGATATTATCAACCGCTGTAATAAAAGTAATGGAAAACCACAGAAGAACGGTATCATGATCAGACGCAATTCTCCAGAGTATAAAAACCAATACGATCAAACCTTTCGGCAAATGTCCTACTTGGCAAAAAAAGATGATGATGACATTACTCCTCAAGGAGAAAAAGCCGTGTTCTATTCCCAGTTTCGAAGAGGCAAGAGTAGATCAAAGAAATGATTCCTACAAGTACGTTGAGATCATGAAGTCGATCATCAACTACAAAATCAGCAGACCGCCAATTTTGCGAAGCTCTTCTTTGTTGTCCTTATATTCCGGAAGATAACGCTCCAGCAACTGCCAAAATTCTTTGGAATGGTCATGGATTGTAAGGTGACAGAGTTCATGGATCACCACATAATCGACCAGGCGAAGCGGAGCCATGATGATTCGCCAGTTGAAGTTTAAATCGCCGTCTTTGGTGCAACTGCCCCATTGGCTGTTCAGATGCTTGACGGAAATACTGCCTGGCTTTATTTCCATAACCTTGGAAAAACGCTTTACTCGTTCAGTAAGTTTGATTTTCGCGTGCTTCATATACCAGTCAGTCAACAGCATTCGAATCAGCTTGGCGTCATCATTTTTCCCTTTGTTGGGAATACTTACCGCCAGATATCCGGCTTTTAGTTCAACAAGGGAAACGCCTTCGGATACTTTCAAGCGGTAATTGCGACCTAGATAAGAGAATGATTCGCCGCTGACAAATTCTTTTGCCCGGACGGGATATTTTACTTCGTTGTTGATCGCAATCTTGTTCATGATCCAACTGGTTTTACGTCTGATGATTGCGGTAATTTTGTCTTCCGGTAAATCCATCGGCACAATTATAGAAACCTGGTTTGACGGCGAAACCTGCAATGAAGCAGTTTTCCGGTTGGGTTTACGGATGATGGTATAGTTTATCATAATCAGGCAAAAAATACTTTGGCTTGTTCGGTCATCCGGTCCATCAAAATCTTTACGGCTTCATTTGCGCCGAAGTTTTTGAGCAGACAGCGTTTTATTTCGGTCTTCAGCGCTTTGACTTCGGTGTCTTTGCGGAAGAAATCAACAATTCCGGACCGTTCCCGGATAATCGCAAAAATATCTACCGTCGCTTCCAGCAGTTTTTCCTGCTGTTCTACGGAAGGCTCTTCCATGCCAAGCTCTTTAGCCATAATCCGGAACAATGCCATTTCCTGCTCGCTCAACTCAAGCTCTTCGGCTTCATTTTTACGGTCAGTCTCCATGCAGTCCCGCATTTCGGTGAGATTTTCGACCAGCAAGTCCCAGTTTTCATGATAGCGACCGATAATTGATTCCAGTCGTTCGCTGAGCCGTTGGTAATATTCCGGATCTTTCTCCAGATTGACCGTGATATGGTGCTTGATTGCATGTTCGATTTCACTGGCTTTGGCCTTGGGCGATTTCATCTGATGCAATTTGGTATTGAATTCCGGGGAAAACAACTTCACCGGCGGTATTTTCGGATCAATCCCGGTTGCCACAATATGCTCTTCGATCAACTTTCTGACTTTCTCGCCGCATTCCTTGAAGTCCAGCGTCTCCTTACCATCGCGTTCGTAACGTTGCCGAGCGGCAAACCAGATCAGCCCTAAACGATTCAGGTCTTTGATATAAGGCGCGGCTTCCTTACGAGGAATGATTACATCCATGATTTTCATGAATTTCTTGAAATCCAGCAGGAAATTGGCTCGTATTTCGTCATCGGCCAACGCATCGACGCATTCTTCCACGTTCTCCAGGTCAAGGTCCATGAAGTAACGCATTACTCTGGCATAACGCTGTTCCAGTTTGGGCAGTTCATCTTTTATCGGTATAAGCGCGCCTTGCACGTCTTCGGAACTGAATACCGCCAGCGCCTCTTTCAAATAGTCGGCCAAGCCGTAATAGTCCACCACAAAGCCGCATTCTTTTTTCTCGCGGGTACGGTTTACCCGGGCAATAGCCTGTAACAGGTCATGCTCCACCAGCTTGCGGTCAAGATACATGACTTGCTCCACCGGGGCGTCAAACCCGGTGAGCAGCATATCTTTTACAATCAGAAAACTCAAACGGTCTTCGTCCATCGATTTGAGAAAACGTTCAATGTAGCGGCGATGATCGCCAGGATTTGTATGCTCGGCAATGTGCGGCAAATCGTTATGAGAACCGGAAATAATCACCGCCGATTCCGGAGCGTCCGGCAGCGTGTCGAGGGCGTGTTTGAATCTTACCGCTGCTTCCCGGCTGGAACAGACAATCTGGGCTTTAAACCCGTTTGGCTGAATGTTCTTCCGGTAGTGATCCAACAGGTCGGCAGCGATAATGCCGATGCGTTGCGGGGCTTCCAGTACGGCTTTCTCTTTGCCGAATTTGGATTTGATCGCATCCTTTTCTTCTTTGGACTTATCCGCAAAATACTGGTCAAACAACCGGTCAAGTGAATCCCCGGTTACTTTGGTGTTGACTTCCCGGCCTTCATAGATGATTTGCGTGGTAGCTTCGTCGGCCACAGCCTGCTCAATGGTGTATGTATCGATGTATGTCCCGAAGGCATTCCTGGTCTTCTGGTCTTTCATCAACGGCGTACCGGTAAACGCAATCTTCGGGGCGTTCGGCAAAGCCACGTTCAGATTAACTCCCATGCCGGAATAATGGCTTCGGTGGGCTTCATCCACCAGCACCACGATTTTGCTTGACGCATTGAGCTCTTCCATTATTTCCGCTTCCGGCGCTTCCTGAATTTTCTGTAATGTGGAAGTTACCAGATCGGGGGCGTCTTTGCGGAGCAGTTCTTTGAGTTCGTAAATATTCCGGGCATGGCGTACTTCTTCGCGTTGGGCTCGGGCCAATACCCCGGTTAGCTGCTTGTCCAGCTGTATACGGTCGGTAATAAAAACCACCTTATAATCCTTGAGCATCTTGTCGCGCCGGGCCTGTAAAACAAAAAAGACCATGGTCAGCGATTTGCCGGACCCCTGGGTGTGCCAGATCACGCCTCCGCGCTCATAGCGGTCCTGTTGATTTTTCAAACGGTCAATGGCTTTATGCACGGCCCGGTACTGCTGATAACGGCAGATCTTTTTGATTACCTTGCCGTCGGAAGTTTCAAAAACCGTGAAGTTGCGGATGATGTTGAGCAGGTTCTCTTTGCGGAAGACCCCCTGCAATAATATTTCCTGACTGCGCGCGCCGGGAAAATCCTTCAACGGCAACGGAAACGTATCTTTCCATTCCATGTAATGCTTGGCTCTGGCTTCGACGGTACTCATCCGCGCTTCTTGGCCGCTGGTTGAGACCAGCAGCGCATTGTAGAAAAATAACCGTTCCGCGCCTTCCTTAGATTCCGGCACCCGGATATTCTGATAACGGAAAAGCTGTTCCCGTCCGGCCGCTACCGGTTCGGTGGTATACGGACTTTTGCATTCGATCACTGCCAGCGGCAACCCGTTGACAAATACCACCAAGTCGGGAATAATGGTTTCATGCAGTCCCTGAACCCGGAACTGGTTGACTACCAGCCATTCGTTATTGTCAACATTGTCGAAATCGATGATTTTCACGGTCTGGTTTTTCTTGCCGTTGCCCAAATCCTGTTCGATGGCAAGATAGTCGACAATGGCGCGATGAATCGCCTGATTGCCTTCCATGATGCTGACGGAATCCAGTAGCACCAGTTGACGGACTACCTTGTGCAGATTTTCGTCATTGATCCACGGGTTGATCCGCTTCAGCGCCGTACGCAACCGGCTTTCCAGCACCACGTCCCGTTCCGAACGTCGTTCCGGCGCGGCGGCAGCAGGAGACAATGCCGAACCGTTGAGGTATTGGTACCCCAGACTTTTCAGCTTTTCAATCCCCGGCGCTTCCGCCTGTTCCCATTCGTAGTTCATAGTGCTTCCAATATATTAGCCGATCAGTTACTTTTCCAGAACGTATTCATATCTTTTAACAATTCATGCACGTTTCAAGTCGTAATTTCGCTTTCGCGGATTACCCATTTTGCAAAGCCTCCCCGTCTCTGGTCAACGTGTAACGTTTTTCCTCGGAACTCATATCCCCATCGAACCGGATAAATCCTCGTTTTTCAAGTTGTTCCAAGTCGTCAATAAGAAATCTGGAATTTTCAATCTTAATGGGTGTATTCTCCGCCTGAATTTCCGGACGCCCTTTTTCATCAAGGCACATGCACAAATATTGTACATCGCTTTCCACATATTGCTTCAAGATGCTTTTTGCCTGGTCGGATAAATCCGATTTCTTCAGATTCTCGATATATTCAACGCCTTGCTCGGTAAGCTCGTAATAGATATTCCCCTTGCTTCCGGTACATTCTTTCATAAATCCGTTCGAAGCTAATCGGGAAAAACTGGACGTTATTGTCCTCTCATCCTTAATCTGAAAGCCCGCAATGCTGTACACGTTTCTCATATTGGTTTTTGTCACACTTAGCGTTTCCTCCCCGCTCTCGACAA
>QKAL01000044.1 GCA_003246475.1 Lentisphaerota bacterium | reverse complement strand
GGCCAGTGGGAGCCGGAAATCACCGGCGGCTGGGGCAACCCGACCAACCTGGGCATACGTATCATGACTGTTTACAATGATCGTCTTTATGCCGGCACGCACAACCTGGATGAAGGAACCGAACTATGGCGGCGCAGCCCTGATACGGATAGCACCCGCGGCGAATGGGAGAAGCTCTCCACCGCCGGCTTTGATGAGGCTGCAAATAATGCCTCGCGATCCATGGCGGTATTCAATGGCAAATTATATATCGGCACTGCAAATAACCAGACCGGAGCCAAGCTTTTCAGATTCGATGATACTGAAGATAAACTGACTATGGTGCAAAAAATAGGCAACCAATTCACAAAAGCAAACGTGGTGTCGGAACTGGTGCCCTACGGCGATCATTTATGGATTTTTGCATGGGGCGGCACTGTCGGTTTTAGTGCATATCGCATGGACCGGCAGGAGAATATCATGTATGCGGGAAAGGTAGGTACGGATAATACCAACTCCGGCATTATGAGCAGCGCGGTCTACAACGGAAAAATATATGCAGGCACTGTCAATACGGTTACAGGTGCGCAGATGTTCGTTCTGGACAACCCCAATGTAGCAAATCCGAAGAATGCATCCTGGAAAAGAGTCGGGGCGAATGTTTTTCTGCCCACGCACAACTATCTGTGGCGTATGCAGGTATTTGCCGGACAACTCTATGTCGGCACCTGGAATCCGGTTGGCACGACCAAGATAAATTACGAGCCAGGCGCCACTTTATACCGCATGGACAAAAATGAGCGGTATTGCCAGATTGTGGGAAAGGAAAGGCTGATCGAAGCAGGTTTCGGCCAATCGGAGAACTACGGTGTTCGATCGATGGCCGAGCATAACGGCAAGCTTTACATCGGCACTGCCCAGGTATTCAAAATCGATCCGGGCAAAAACGACTCGCCTGCCGCCAACAGAGACGGCACAGAAGTGTGGGAGTTCGATCCGACAAATTAGGTCAGCCCTATAACAGCTACGACATTGTCTGGGCCATGGAATCTTCGCATCTGATGGATAAGCAGGCCTTGCTTGAAGAATGCTACCGTGTATTGAAGCCTAATGGGACATTGCTCTTATGTGATTTGATGTTCATCTATGACGAACCCATACCCAACTTAATTAAAATAGTTAAGTCCTATTTTTAAACATAAAAATCGATACCAACAACTGAAGTAATCAAGGAAAACTATCCCATGAAACTTTTTAATGCCGTCTCTCGCTTCTTGCTGATTATTCCTCTACTGGCCATGCTATTTGCTTGCGAAACACCTACAATACCGGATTATGATCCTCTTGGGTGTGATGGGTCCATCGACTCCCCTACCCCCACACCGACACCCGCGGACAATCACGCATTCATCTATCCAAACCCGACGGTCGAACTTCCGCCGGATGCGGGCTCGCCCATTGTAATGGGCACCATGTATTCACTGAAAAATTACGGCTATGAGCAAGTGGAATACTTTTACGGCGGCACGGCCAATTCCTATGTCAACACGTCCGAACTGAAACGCGACGGCAAATGGGACGTAGCCGCTGCAGACAGCGCCGAGTACAAATCGCGCATGTTGATCTATCGTCCCATCGACATGTCCAGGTTCAACGGCACCGTCGTTATGGAATGGCTCAATGTTACCGGCGCCGTCGACACTTCAGCCGAGTGGACCATATTGCATACCGAACTTATCCGCAGCGGCTATATCTATGTCGCTATATCCGCCCAATCCATCGGCATCGAAGGGGGCGAGCCACCGCTGCCGAACCCCATGGGCATGGCGATGCCCCTGAAGAATCTGGCACCCCGTCGCTACAAAAGCCTTTCCCATCCGGGCGACAGCTTCTCCTACGATATCTTTGCCCAGGCCGCTCAAGCCATTCGCCATCCCCAGGGAATCTCCCCGTTGGGCGATGTTCAATTTGAACGGCTGATCGCCATGGGCGAGTCCCAATCGGCAGGCCGTCTGGTCACATTTATCAACGCCTTCGGCAAGAAAACGGATCTGTTCGACGGTTATTTTATTCACAGCCGGCTGGGTTATAAAGACGGTTTCAAAGGCGCCTCCGGTCCATTGTCGGAACTGCCCCAGACGGACGTCCCCACAGCGGCAGAGGTTATAATACGCGAAGACATCGACAAACCGGTGATGGATGTTCAAACAGAAGCGGACCTTTTCGTTTTGGGCTCCTATCCCAATCGCCAGGACGATAACGACATGTTCCGCCTGTGGGAAATTACCGGTGCCGCCCACGCAGACTATTACTCCATGAACTCCGGCATGTATGCCACAGGCGATGAAACACAGGCCGACATCATCATTTCCAAAAGACCGGTCCCCGTCGTTCTGAAATGCGATGACCCGGTCAGCAGTGCACCGCAGCATCACTTTGTATGCAAAGCGGCCCTGGCTGCCTTGAACACCTGGATCAAAGACGGAACAAAGCCGCCGACAGCCGACCGCATCGAGGTCGTCGACGGTGCGATTGTCAGAGATGAATTCGGCAATGCGCTTGGCGGCATCCGCAGCCCTTATGTGGATGTACCCGTCGCAACATTTTCAGGTGAAAACGGACTCCAGGATATGGGTAAGGAAAGTGAAAACATCTGTTTTCTATTCGGTACGACAGCGATGTTGGATGATGCTACTCTGCAGTCACTCTATCCGAATCACCAGACCTACGTGGATGCGGTAAGCGCTCATGCCTACAAAGCTGTGGAAGATGGCTTCCTGCTTGCCGCGGATGCCGAAATTATCGTTAATGCTGCTGAAGCAGGTGACATTCCTCCTGTACAGTAAAATAGCGGCAGTCGGCAGTCGTACAATATAGCGGCTTTGGCCAATATCGGCCAAAGCCGCTATTCTTCAGCCATTTCCGGATGGACACGATAAACCATTTTCTATTCATATC
>QKAL01000269.1 GCA_003246475.1 Lentisphaerota bacterium | reverse complement strand
AAACCCTGCGGGTATTTGCCCGGATAGCGCATGATTACCCCGCCCTTTGACCCGACATAGACGATACCGGGATTATCGGGATCTAGTGCGATAGAGCCGCAGCCGCCGAGGAGCTGACCGTTGTACCATGGCCCGCCGCTTAACTTGAAGTGAGCGCCGCCGTCGAAACTTTCAAAGATACCCCAGTCCCAATCAACCACCAGCAGGTGTTTGGGATTGCGTGGATCTACGGTGATGCGGCGGGCGCATAGCAAATCGATGTTGCCTTTGCCGATCCAGCCTTCGCCGACCTGGGTGGTGGTGAGCTGAGACCATGTCTGGCCTTCGTTGTCGCTTTTCCAGATGATGCCGAGGTTGTCACCGGAGAAGAAAATGGTGTCGGATATGCCGTTTTTATTGCGATCCTCGCCGCCGATGATCAGGTTGGTAGCACAGGAGACATGCAGACGGTCATCGGGATGCCAGTTGTTGTAAGGCTGAGTGTTTGCGCCGATTTTCTTTTTCAGAATTTCAGTGTTGAAAAGAAGTTTCCAACTGTCGCCGCTGTCTTTACTATAAAAAACCGCACCGCCCCAGGTACGTGATCCCAGATAAAACACTTTGGGATTGCGAGGATCAACGGTCACGGTTTGAAACTCTGATCCGGTCAGGCCGTTGGATGACGGACGCCAGGTGTTGCCTGCGTCGGTTGATTTATAGAGCACGGGCGTGTTTTGTCCCTGATCGGTCATGACGCTGACCAATATGGTATCTGGTGTTCCGGCTGCCACGGTCTTCGGGATGATATCGCCCAGTCCTTTCTGGATAGATTGCCAGCTGACGCCGCCGTCGTCGCTGCGATACATGCCGAAACTCGTAGAGGCATACATCCTTTTGGCGTTGCCGGAGTCGATTGCCATGGAAGAGATATGGGCAAAGGCAGGGATGTTGTTTTTATCATCGGTATTGAGTTTGCGCCAGGACCCTTTTTTGCCGAGATTGTTGCTGATGTAAATGGACCCACCCCAGTTGCGGCCGGTATTTGACTTCAAGATCGAGGAGAAATATTCCCAGCGTCCGCGCCCGTTCATGGCGTAGATGACTTTGGGATTGTGGGAGTCACGGATGATGGCTCCGATAGGAGCGTGGTCCGGGGCGGTAAAGACCTCCTGCCACTTGCGGCCGTTATTTTCCGAACGGTAGATCACACCGTCGTCTGAAGTGGCAAGAACGGCGTTATTTTCAAGGCCCAGCATGCCGTAGTGGTCGTTGAAAGAGATGTCGCCCTTGTAGACGATACCATCATTGATATTCTCCCATACCCGGCCGTTGTTGAGGCTGAGGTGCATTCCGCCGCAGTCCAGGCCCGCATAGACGATATTCGTGTCGTCCGGTGCCATGGCCAGCGCGCCGAGGGTGCCACCGCCGCCGGGCCCGAGGTTTTTCAGCTCTGCCAGTGTCGATGTCTTCCCGGATGCCGGAAGAAAACAAAGGGCAGAGAGTGCGAGAGAATAACCGGTTGTTTTCAAAATGTGCATGTGTATTCCTCTGATTTCCTTATTTATGTTTAGAGATGGATTCTCGAATATTCATATAGCACGGTTCGACTTTGGAATCATCGGGGGTAAGGCGGGTACTGTCGGAAAGATGTTCGATCAACATGCTGGCGGCGATATTCCCATGCTTTTCCAGATCGTAGCCGATACTTGAAAGCGGCAGTAAACCATAGTGGCAGAGCGCCGACTCACAGGTACTTATCAGGCTCAAATCTTCGGGGACACAATAATTTTCTTTCTGCAATATTGAGAGCAGCGAGATGAGTACCTGGTCGGTGGAGATGATCGCACTGGGACGTTTGTCGATACGGAACGATTTCCAATATTCGAATAACGCTGTTGCATCATTATAGTTGCCCTGATAGGTTTCGGGTTGATAATAATCAATGTCGACGGGGCAGTTCCTATACCGCAGCAGAAAGATGAGCTGGGCGATGATGTCATTTTCGCGTTCGGTCTGCTGGGCGCAGATGATGATATGGCGGTGTCCCAGCTCTCCCAGTGTCTTGACGGCCTGGTATAACCCGTCGACGAAATCGCAGGCAACGGTGGGCATGATGTCGCGAACTCCCAGATTATCCCCGATGCAGACGCCGGGTATATCAAACTCACTGAATTTGCGTAATACATCGGCGTTGACGTAACCGGTGAACAACAGACCGTCGACCGAGCGTTGGCCGATTTTTTCCGGAAAAACGAAAGAATCGAGGTTGGACAGGTTGTAGCGGCAGATATTAATATTGTAGCCCATCTTCCGGCAGGCACTTTCCGCCCCGTTCAGGCATCTGGCGAATGTAGCGTTTGCCCAGCCATCGCTGATGTTGTCCGACAGAATGAACCCGATGTTGCCGGTACGCTTTGATGACAACGCGCGTGCCGCTGCATTGAAGTAATAGTTATTCTCGCGGGCGATTCGCAGGATCTTTTCACGATTATCACGGGAGACCTTGATATGTTTGAAATTATTGTTGAGTACCGCGGATACTACCGGCTGCGAGACGTTTGCTGCGCGGGCAATATCCACCATGGTAATTTTACCTTCTGACTTGCAAATGGTCATTTTGTCCTCTTGGTGCATGCTTGATTATCCGTATAATTATTTTAAATGATTATCCGTATAATTGCAATAGGTGATGATAATAAATTTGATAAAAAAAAGGTAAAAAAAATGATAAAAAAATGATAAAAAAACACAAAAGCACACAAAAAAGGAAATACAGTTCATTTTTTTTGAACAAAATGCCGGATATAATATCTGGCAGCGGTAGAAAACTTTAACAAATATTAAAAGATAATGTGGGTAATAAATGAAATTTAATGCGGTGAAAATCAATAATGACCGGCGTCGTAAGGTTGAGATCAATGGTTTCGGAATTCCTTTCGGCGGCTTGGGAACGGGTTACGGAGTGTTTGGACGCTACGGGTTTCTGCGCGAGAACTTCAATTCCACTCCCGATGTTGCTCCGGCGTTGTATCCGGCTTGTGGCGAAGAATTTTGGCAATACAATGACAACCCGGCGTTTGCCGCTCCTTACGCTTTTATATTAAAGGTGGACGGTAAGGAATATGTGTTGCAGGAACAGAAATTGGAATGGCTGCCGCAGGCCAAACCGGTTAAAAAGGTCGAGGTCGAAGCCGAGATGCCCAAAGGTTATTTCCGTTTTCGCGGTATTCCCGGCGTGGAAGTGAAGATGACCGCGTTTTCTCCTCTGATCCCCGGTGATATTTCTGAATCGAATATTCCGGTTCAGGTATTTGATTTCGAACTGAAAAATACCGGTAAAATCGCGAAAAATATCGAGTTGCAACTCCGCCATCGTTTTTTAACCTGGATCAACGGTACCGATCGGAAATTCAACGTTGCTTCCGGGCCGTGGTCCATATATAACGACCTGCACGGACAGGCGGCATTTCAGATCGTCGGAGGGGAGGGAACCAACCGAGGCGCTGCCTTAAAACTGGACGTCGCGGCTGGAAAAAATGTGCCTTCGCGGGCTCTGCTGGCTTGGCATTACCCTTATTTCAAGACGCCTTCGCCGTGTGACCGCAATATGTACCGGCGCTATTATACGCTGCGTTTTGCCCATGTCCTCGATGTGCTGGAATATGCCGCCGGAAATGCGGACAAATGGTCGGCAGCGATCGATCGCTGGCACGATTCCTATAACGTGCCGGGCGCCTTTTCCCGGCTGTGGTTCTCCTCGTTGTCCTCCATCGTCACCGGTACGATGATGGCTGATACCGGTGAATATTTTGAGATCGAGACGCCGCACTACTGGATCAATACCATGGACGTATCCGTCTATACTTCGTGGTGTGTCATGGTCAATTGGCCGGAACTGGAACGCAAGGACATGGAACAGTATTACTCTGCGATTCACACCAGTGGCGAGCTGGCCGGGTTTGTCTGGCATTCGCTGTGGGACGATGCGTCGCATTATGAAGAAGAGCCTACGTTCATGTTGCGGGTTTTGCGAGACTTGGTGTGGTTGCGTGATCGCGATTTCGTTAAGGCGGTCTGGCCGACGCTGGTTATGGTCATGGAACGGGTTCTCCGCAACTGTACACCTGAAGGCCTGATCTGTTCGCCGCACGGCAATCAGAGCTATGATGCCTGGAAGATGCCTGGTATCAGCGCCTATGTCAATTCTGCCTGGGTCTATGCGTTGCATGCGTTTGAACAGGCAGCAAAGATCGTCGGCATGCCAGAGACGATTCTCGGACGTTCCGCCTCCGAACTCTGCCGCAAGGCCGCTGCAGCGCTGGATAAACTGTTGTGGAACGAAAAGAACGGCAGCTGGAACTGCTTTGATCCGCAGGGTATCGAAACTGAAAACGTGGGAGAATCCATCTTTTTGGAACAGATGTTCGGGCGCTGGGCGCTGGCGGAAGTGGCGGACACGAAAGAATTGTTTGACGTGGACAGGATGAAGCGGATGTTGCAGACTCTCCACAGCAATAATCTGATCGAGGATGAGGGACGCTTCCGTGGATGGTCCAACGGCATGTTGCCCGGCGGCAAACCGGATATGTGCAGTTACCACGCCAAAACCTGCTGGATGTGTTCACAGTTGAATCTCGGCTCGCTGCTGGGGTTGTTCGGCGACGAAGATAAATCACTGGATGTCTTTGCATCGATCGAGATGAGTCTTGGGGCAAATATTCTGGCGGTGGGCGAATGGAATCAGGCGGTGGATGCGAAGAAGCGCCCGGTGACATTACCCGAGGAGCCGGGCAAAGATACGGCGCGTTTTCCCTCATATCCGCGTTATAAGAGCGCATGGGAGTGGTTGCCTCGGTTGCTGGGCATGAAACTGGATTTCGATAGTTTTTATTTTCAGCCATTCCGCAAGATCGATTTTGAGCTTAATGATATTACGCTGGGCGGTTCGGTTTTCTCCATCAGCGTCGAAAAAGGATGGACCAAGTGTCTGGTCAACGGGAAGCCGGTATCCGGAGATGTGGTCAAGCTTTCCCGTGATGTCAAAAAATATAAATTGTCTTTTGTAAAATAGGTATATTGCATATGTCGCCGACATTGAAAAAGGCATTTATTTCTTTTCGCATCGGGGTGCCGCTATGGAATAATGACCGCCAGTTTGACAATCTTCTGGCGTTAATGCTGCGGCATCGAAAGACGGCGGAGGAGATTACGTTTTTTACCAGTGAAACTCATCCACCATTGCCGCTGGAGACGGTTCGCCAAATTGTGCCTGTATTGCGCAAAAGAATAGTCCAGGCGCGGGAAGCCGGGCTCCGGGCGGGTATCAACATACTCTCCACCATCGGTCACCACAATGAGAATCTGGCAAACTCTTTGTCCGGCGACTATCAGCAATTGATGGATATGGACGGCAAGACCTGTGCCGGGTCTTTCTGCCCCAATGATCCGCATGTACTGGAATATGTGCGTGAGCTCTATACGCTGATTGCTTCGGCAGATCCGGATCATATCTGGATTGACGATGATATCCGGTTATTCGGCCACATGCCGATCAGTGAAACCTGTTTCTGTGATAATTGCCTAAAGATATTTGCCGGAGAATGCGGACAGTCGTATGGCCGCAAAGAATTGCGTTATGCATTCAACTCCGGCGACGATGCGGCAAAGCTTGAATTGCGGCGGCAGTGGCTGCAACACAATGCCGATACCATTAACCGGCTGCTGGCGGTGATCGAGAAAGCGGTTCACGCGATAAAACCCGGAATGGAACTGGGGCTGATGTCGGGAGAGCAGCTCTACACTCGTTATGATTTTGCCGGTCATGCCAGGGTGCTGGCGGGTGAAAACGGTACAGCGGTACGCTGGCGTCCAGGTGGTGGTTTTTATGATGATGCGCAGTTGAGCGGCATGATCGACAAGGCGCACGACATTGGCCGTCAGATATCAAGGATGTCGGAAAGCGTCGTCAACATCCAATCGGAGATAGAAAATTTTCCGTATCAGCAGTTACGCAAATCCCGGCGGGCGGTGGTGCTGGAAACCGCCGCTTACATAGCCGCCGGATGTACGGGAGCTGCCTATAATGTGCTGCCTTTTTTTGCCACCGACCGGTTGGAGGAATACGACCCGCTGATAACGGAAATAGCGCGGCATCGTGATTTTTATGACCTGATGGTAAGAGAGGGCAAACGGGCGCTTCCGATAGGCATTCATTCCGGTTGGAATGCTGACACCTATATTACTGGTGATATTTCCGGGGGGGATTGGCCGCGGTTAAATTCCTGGAGTCTTGCGGCAGGTTGCGCCAAAGAATTTTGGGAGTCCGGGCTGCCAATAGCATATGGTCCGGAGAATGCTCTGGTGTCTCTGTTTTCTGGAGATCGGATCATGGCTCTTTCCGATGACGAACTTAGACACAGTTTGTCCGGTGGAGTTTACATGGATGGCGGGGCGCTGGAACGTCTGCGTGAGCGAGGTCTGGAGCGCTATGCCGGTTTCCGGGTTGACGGCTGGGAAAAAAGTGACTGCATTGAAGAAAACCTGCCGCATCAGCTTAACGGTGGATTGGCCGGGCGGATGCGCGATGGCAGGCAGTCATTTTTGTTCTGGGGTGTTCCGGCGGCGAAGATGGTTCCGGTAGAAGAGGGTGCGGATTCACTGGCCCGATTGATTGATTACAGTGGCGATGAGGTGTCATCCTGTGGGCTTGGGATATTCTCCAATGCGCTGGGTGGTCGGGTGGCGGTTGCCGGATATTATCCGTGGACGTTTCTGCAAAGTACCGCCAAGACATTACAGTTGCGGCAGTTGATGCGTTATTTGTCCAAGGACACGCTCCCGGCATATATCGCTTCTCCGCATAAGATGGCGGTCTGGGCCAAACGTCCTGAACCGGGGCGTCTGGTGATTACCGTCCTCAATGCCTGTCTGGACCCTGCGGAGGGCGTTGAACTTATGGTATTGACGGCGAAGAGCCGGATCACCGTGATAGATATGGATTGTAAAGAAGTTACGGTCGAATCAAAGGGGGCTGACGGGGCCTGTCAGCGGTTTGTCCTTCCTTCGTTTGCCGGTTGGGATATGCGCTTGATTATAGCTTAAAGTTCAGAAAAGTTTTTTATGAGGTATGTGATGAAAAAGCGGTTATTTGATCCTGTGACGGGCGAGTGGCAGATTACATGGCCCGGGCGCGTGGCGCGCCATGATCTGGTTTATCAGGCTCCACCGGAAGATCCTATGCAGGGGGTTCCGCTGGGTAATGGGGACATCGGTGTGCTTTGCTGGTGTGAAGCTTCATCACTGGTGATGGCGGTGAACAAATGCGATCTCTGGGACGATCTGGGCAATGGTAATGTTGAAAACTGGCATACCGAGGAGACCGATGACACGTTGCGTCATGCCTGCCGCATAATAATCGACTTTCAGCAGCCGGTTTTTGATTTGTTCTATCGCCGGAGTTTCAACGGGCGGCTGAGCCTGGCCGACGCCTGTCTCTATTTCGATGCTTCGAGCTTGTTTGGTGAGTTGAAGGTGAAGATTTTCGTCGATCACGATACCGGTGCGGTCTGCGGCGAGATCGTTACCGCCATGCAGGAGGCGGTTGGTATCAATATTACGGTTGAGCACTTCGGTTCGCGGACTTTTTCCCATTGGTATTCGCAAATAAGAAAAGACCCGGCCATCGGTGCCGCCGGAACCGCTGCGTTTGCGGCGGAAACGACTGCATTCATCACTCACCGTCTGACCGGTGGGACATTTGCCGCCGGGATACAGGCTGTCGCCGACAACCGTAAAATTTCCTCGACGGTGTTGCATACCCGTGCTTCAAGGCTGGCGCTTGACGGTAGTGGTGCGGGGAGAATCAATTTTGTCGCCTCGGTTACTTCACCCATGTCCGAAGACCCGTCTGGCGTGTTACGGCGGAATCTTAATCGGGCGGAAGCCAACACCGCGTCCATGTGGGAATCCCACCGGGCGCAATGGCGCGAGTTCTGGCTGCGTTCGCTGATGGAATGTGGCGATGACTATCTGGATAATCTGTGGCATCTGACCATGTATTACGCCAACGCTTCACAGCGGGGGCGGTCTCCGGGGCGTTTTATCAACGCTTTGTGGGGGTGGAACCGCGATTACCAGCCGTGGAACTACTATTTTCACTGGAACCAGCAGCAGATTTACTGGCCGTTGAATGCGGCGGGGCATCATGACCTGTTGACCAGTTACCTGAATTACCGTTTTGATTCGCTTCCACAGGCGCGGGCGGCGGCACGGCAGATATTCAACAGCGACGGCATTTTTGTCAGCGATGTTTCCGATCGGCGCGGCAACAACAGTATCTGCGAAAACCGTAATCATACGCCGGTGGCACAGATTGCCATGGATTTCTGGCGGCAGTATAAGTTCACCGGTGATGCCGAATTTCTGAAAAACAAGGCATGGCCTTACATCCGAGAAGCCGCGATATTTTTCGTGTCGCGCTTCGAGTTGCGCGATGGCCGATATCATACCCGCATGGGAACCGGCTATGAAGGGTGGATTGAGTTGGAAGATGTTGTTTCTGAACTGGTTTGCGGTAAAGTGCTTTTTGGGGCGGCGCTGGAGGCGGCGGCAATAGTCGGTGCGGAAGTCTCTGAAATGGAGACATGGCGTAATATTCTCCGTGATATGGTCAATCTGCCCACGATTCCAGCCGGGGAGTTCATGGACGCGGAGCAGCGCCATGGCATTGGTTGTTTTAAGGGTGATCCTGCTGCCGCGGCGGAGATTCTCGCCGCCGGTTACGGACTGAAGGAGCAGCGTTGGCTGACATCGATAATTCCCTTCAAGTCAGAAAAAAATGGGTTTGAAGGTACGAATGAGATCATCCATTGGATGGAAAATGTGGTGCCGAAAGACTGTGACGCGGTCGAAACCAACTGTTATCACGGTATTTTCCCAAATGTTGAATATTCCGCGATATTCCCTTCCGGCTTGATCGGTCTGGGTAAACGCGGCATGCCGGAATACGATGTGGCGGTAAATACCGTCAAGGCTTTTTCCCCGGATATCATGGGCTGGGATCCGTTGCCGATCGTATTGGCGAGGCTTGGTCTCTCCGTTGAGTTTTGGAAGATCATTACCGACTGGCCGGATCACTGGCAGTATTATTGCAACGGCTTTGGGCATTATGGTCCGCACAGTACGATGTGGCGTGACGCCGTGGCGCGGTTTCGGGTTATGCCGATCAAGGATTTCGAACATCTGGACCAACCCGCGAACCTGCCGATGCCGGCATGGCCTTTCCGCCATATGGGTATGGAGTCGATGTCGGTACTTGCCGCCGCCATGAACGAGGCCATGCTGCAGAGTCATGACGGTGTGATCCGAGTGGCTCCGGCAGCGGCTAAAGGACGTTCAGCCAGGTTTACTCTGCATGCTCAGGGCGGCTTCGTCGTATCGGCGGAAATAGCCGACGGTCAGCCGTTATGGATCAGCGTTGAATCACGTCGCGGCGGTATTTGCCGGCTTGCCAACCCATGGACCGTGGCTTGTGTCAGTTGCGACGGCCGCCAGATCATTCGCGGTAATGAAGCCATTCTGGAGGCGCGTACTGTCCCGGGAGAACGGTTGATGTTCTCCCCTGAGTCGGAAAATATGCTTAAGTGGCCGATGGAAACGGTCGATTATCCGGCGAATGCCGAGCCGAAATCCGGCGGACTTCTGGCGGTACTTGGTTTGCGCGGGTTTTAAGTGGAAACTCCTTGCATTCGCTTGTTTTTGCATTATAATCTATTATTATTGTAACGTAAGGCAAGCGAAGCGAGATTACATATGCCCGAACAGATTATCGGAGAGATCGGATATACCCGTCTGGAAATCATAACCTGCGGCAGGACCCGGGTGAACTTCTGGGAATACACCGAGCGGCGGCTCCAGATGCCGTTCTGGCGCCTATATTACCCGATTAATGACAGCGGCTTTTTTACCCACCACGGGACGGAGCTGCAGATGGTGCCGGGGCGGGTCTATCTGATTGCTCCGGAGACTCCTTTTTCATGTCGGATGACTGGTTCTGTTCTCGACAAACTGGTATTCCATTTTATTATTCAGGACGATTTCTGTAATTGCCGCGATATGGTCTTCGATTTTAAAGCGGATTCTCTGATTACCGGCTACGCTGAGCGTTTAATGGCGAAGGAGTGTAGAGGTGAAAAAGGCGGAGTTTTTCCGCATATGTGCGCTCTGGCCTTCTGTGCTGCGGTAATTGATCTGCTCCCGCCGGAGCATCTGGCTGGTTTACGTCAGATAGATCCACGTCTGAGAGCGATCTGCCGCGAAATCCGCTATAATATTTCTTCTGAACACAAAAATACCGATATGGCAAAAGCCATGAACGTGAGTACCTCGATTTTTGTCCGGCGTTTTACCGCCGCCTTCGGGATGGCACCACAGCAGTATGTGCTGGAGGAGCGGTTGCGGCAGGCATCCTCTTTGCTCATGCACTCCAATCTGAGTATTGACGAGATCGCGGAAAGGACCGGTTTCTGTGACCGTTACTATTTTACCCGCGCTTTTACCAAATTCCGTTACATCAGTCCGGCGAAATTCCGCAAAGGTGTTACTATTTCCTGATAGGCTTTCGGTCAATAGTGCACAAAAAGGCCATTGTGGTTAATATCAATGCAAATGTCTCTGCGCTATAATATAAGTAAGGTTTTCAATAGTATCATAAACCAAACTTAATATGGAGAAGTCAAAGATGAAACGTACAAGATCAAGGTTGAATTTCACTCTCATCGAACTCCTGGTGGTCATAGCCATCATAGCCATTCTGGCGGCGATGCTGCTTCCGGCTTTGAGTAATGCGCGAGACAAAGGACACGCCATCAGTTGTGTAAATAATATGAAAACCATCGGGCTGCAATTCCAGATGTACATTGACGACAATGATGGAATGGTTCCGGCAGCATACGCGCCTTCCGACGCATTCGTCTGGTGGAATGATAAAGTACGGAATGCCAACGCATCCGGCAACAGTAACGGACAAAATATGAAGATATGGGTTTGCCCCGGGCTTCGCAACCTCAGCCCTGACGCTCGTAATACCTACTTGCGTATGGGTTTGACCTACTGGCCGTTCGAAGGGACTGCCGGCACCTTTAAAATCCACAAACTCAAGAATCCATCGCAGTTGCTCTCTTTTGTTGACGGAAATATTCCGAACAATACCTACGTTTCCACCGGCTGGTGGTCTGGCGGAAGAACCAATTTTAACTGTATTCCATCCACGACCAACGATGATGGCACCATGTGGGGATTTCATCATGGCAAGCGTGCCAATGTTGCCTGGTGGGATATGCACGTGACCAGCATTACCCGCAACGACATTACAATTGAAATGTGTAATTACGAGCCGTAATTCATCGTTTATCCTAGTCTACATCCATTCTAATTTGTAAAGGGGTTTATAATGGTACCTCAGTGGAAGAACTGTCTTCTGATTCTGGCGGCGGGGATAATCACCGCTGGTTTATCCTTCGGTCTTGGGGCCGATGATTCCAGTAAAGTCAAAGTAAATAACATGATGCTTTCTTATGATCCCGGCTTTGATATGCCGGAAGGAAAAAGCGCCTGGAAAAAAACCTGGGGCAGCGTGTTCCGTGATAATAAGATCAAACATTCCGGCCGCCAGTCGCTGAGGATCGACGGCGGCGGCGGACTGGAGTCGACCTTCAAGATCAAGGTTGAGCCCGGTTATAAGTATTACCTTTCCGCCTGGGGTAAAATGGATAATTTTACCTTTATCAAGAACGGGCTGTACGGCTGTGGTCTGGGTCTTGAACAGTTGCGGGAAGACGGTACGGTGAACGGTAACTGGTACGACATGTATGCGTATTTGAAATATAAGGAAGGCACTTTCGGTTGGGAATATGTGGAGGCCTGGTGGGTTCCCAAAGATACTACTGTCTGGCTGCGGCCGGCCATCAAATGCGTTGCCGATCCTAAATCACAGGTATGGTACGACGATATCCGTGTCTGGAAGGAAAAACTGCCGGAAAAGAAGAGTACCATGCTGGTGAACGCCATAGAAAATCCGTCTGGGGAAATTATCTATAACGGAGATATAACGCCTTTTGGTTATGAGCTTTCCAACCCCTCCGGCAAGCGTGAGGACTTCGGTAAGCTTGCCCGGGCCACAACCAGCGAATCAAGTGATCGCGGTGCGTCGTTGATGGTAATGGCTCCGTGTGCGGTAAAATCCGTTATCGGTGTGGTCAGCGGCAAGGAGGCGGTTGCGCGGATCAGTGTGATGTCCAGAGATCTGAGCGGTAAGGGCGGATTTGCCCGGGTGGACCTGCTGGATGCCGATCACAAAGTGCTTAAATCGATCAATGTGGCGGAAATAACCGGCGACCAGAAGTGGAAGACTTACGAAAAGAAGATCGAACTGCCGCAGAGTAAAGATACGCTTTACGCCCAATGGGTGTTCGGCATGAAGTCCGGTGGCAAGGGTTCGCTCTATTTCGACGATCTGCAGGTGATGGTGGAATCAACGCTGTTGCCTATGCCCGTCCGCAAAAAGAATGTAAAAGAAGTGAATGTGACGGCTGACGTTGCCAGAGATAACGGTAAACTCTTCAGAAGTCCGCTGGATTCCTATGACCACCATTGCACCGACCGCATCTACTCCTACAGCATCGGGACTGCCGGACCGCATCTCGAAGGGGAAAACCGCTGGTTCAGAATGCGGCCGAAACTTGGCGTGAAATATGTTCGAGTTCACAACGGGTACAATGGTACCGGACTCTGCGAACACCTTAAGGTGGATGGAAAGACCGCTTTCGGCTGGGAAAATGGTGAACAGGGGGTAACGTTCAATAATGAGCGTATCAACGAAGATACCGGCAAACTGTTCGGTCCGGTTTGTCAGATCGATAAAAACGGCAAAATGATTACGGACTTTTCCTCTATCAAGTATTATCTGGACAAAGCCATACTCAAGGGTGGAGTCAAGCCGATTTTCGGTCTGGAAGCTGTTCCGAACTGTCTGGCCTTGGATAATAATTGCCACTACAAACCCAGGGATATGAAACTGTGGGAAGAGTTTAACTATCGTTTCATCAAGTTTCTGGTCGATTCTTATGGTGCGGATGAGATCAAGACCTGGATTTTTGAAACCTGCAACGAGCCGAGTACGGAACCGACGTTCCATGGTAGTCCGGGTCGCCTCGACGTATTGGGCGATTTCCTGGAGATGCAGGACTACACGATTGCCGGGTGCCAGCGCGCGCTGCCGGAAATTTTCATCGCCGGGCCGAGCGGTCCGCCGGAATCGTTCATGATGCCGATGCTCAAGCACTGCGCTGAAGGTAAGAATTATGCCACCGGCAAGATCGGAACCAAGCTTGATGCCATCAGCTATCACGGTTACCTTGGCGGTTCGGTCAATGACCTGAGCTGGCGTTCATCGGAAGAACAGATTTTCCGCTATCTGCGCTATCGCGAATATTTTGAAAAGAAAACCGGCAAAAAGCTGGAACTGTTCAATACCGAATTTGCCGCGATCTATCGCGAGGTGACACCGAAGAATCCGCCCGAACCGAATTATGACAACCATATTCAAGCCGTGGGAACGTTGCATATGACCAACTTCTCGAAGCGTCTTGGCGTGGAACGGATGGCGTTCTTTTATGCAGCACCGTTTTACATGGCTCCGGTACGTCATGCCACCGGGTTCAAAAAGAGTCCGATGCAGAGCAATACCCCGGAGTTTCTCGGCGAACCCACGATGATTACCTTCCATGGTATCTTCAAGCCGGTTACGCGGATCTTCCAGATGCTCTCGTGGATGAATGGCGGTAAAGAGCTTGATGTTAAGGCCGATTGCGAACCGATTTTTACCATGGCGGTGAAAGACGGTGAAACGATCAAGCTGCTGTGTTACAGCTTCGATGTGGACACTGCGCAAACCTATGTTACTGATGTCAAGGTGGCACTGGATAATGTCGGCAAGGCGGGCGAAAAATATCGGATAACCCGGTATGAGATGTCCGCGACCAAGGCTAACTCATGTTATCTGGCAACGCAGGAGAAGCTGACCCAGGAAAAATGTGAGAAAAATATCGCCGTAGTGGACCGGATCAACAAGGATAGCGAGTTGAAGCCCGAAGATATGGGCAGTGTATCGGTTGGTGCCGGTGGCAAGTTGAACTTTTCCGCGAAGGTCCCGGCCTTCAGCGCCAGTCTGTTTGTGCTGACGCCGGAAAAACAATAAGACCGATTGTTGTTCCGGCTGTTTGAATTGCCGGGAACGATGTCTTAAGGCATCGTTCCCGTTTTTTTTAAGTTTCGGTTTGCAATATCCAGTGGAAAAACTATTGTTATGTTCACATCATAGAAAAATTTATGGGTGAAATCACACATGCCGGAACATGATACCATTAAGATCGGATATACCCGTCTGGAGATAATCGTCTCCGGCCGGGCGCAGGTGGATTTCTGGGATTATCCAGAGGAAATGCTGAGGATGCCGTTCTGGCGCATCTACTATCCACAATCCAATAACGGTATTATGGTATATCAGGGGCGGGAGATTCCGCTTAAACCCGGCAATGTCTATGTTATCGCTCCTGAAACGCCGTTTTCCAGTCACAAGGGAGACGGAGTGTTGGACAAGCTGGTGATCCATTTCTCTCTGGAGGAGGAATATTGTAACTGTCGTAACCGGATATTCGTATTTCCGGCGGATCCGGTTCTTGCCGGCCTGGGCGACCATCTGGGGCGTGCTATTGATATCAATGTCCGCAGTATCGATTCGGTAATGAGTTCAATGGCTTTTTGTTCGGCGGCGGTTTCCCGTATGCCTTCCGAATTGTTTGTCCCGCTGGAGATTATTGATCCTAATTTACTGGAGATCCGCCGGATGATCCAGCGAGCTCCTTGTGAGGAGTATACGAATTCCGACCTTGCAAAAATGGCCGGAGTCAATGTCAGCGTATTTGTCCGGCGTTTTACCGCGGCGTTTGGCGTTGCTCCGCAGCACTTTATCATTGAAGAGCGGATCAAGACGGCGGCGTCGTTGCTGTTGCATTCCCGCCTCAGTATCGATGAGATAGCGGAGAGGACCGGTTTTTGTGACCGGTATTACTTTACCCGCGTCTTCCGTAAGTTCCGCTATATCAGTCCCGCCAAATTCCGGCGCGGCCAGACCTGGTAGTCTTGAGCTGGAACTTTTGCTGCATTGAACCGGGCAAACTACACAGAATTTGCAATTTTGTCCATTTTTTTGTTCGTTGTGATAGATTATAATATTCTCAAGTACTTGAACAGGTCTGTCGCGATGGAAGAAAACATAAAAAAGGAAGGCAAAAATGTGTAAAAAATTCACACTCATAGAGCTCCTGGTGGTAATAGCGATTATCGCTATTCTGGCTGCGATGCTGCTGCCGGCGCTGAATTCCGCACGAAACAAGGCGAAGGCAATTTCCTGTGTCAATACCCTGAAGACGCTGGGTAATGGTTTTACTCTCTATCAGAACGATTATGACGGTTACAATGCCTCCGGTTACGACTGGCAGACGTATGAACGCGGCGTTCTGGCCTATACCGGGAGAGGGAACAAGCATCTGCGTTGTCCAAGTCATCTTGGTAATGCGGACATCACCTCCTACGGCATGAACACTGCGGTGACTGCCGACTATAATTCAACCGGTACTGATGTGCACCAGAGTTTTCTGCGGCAATTGAAGGTTGCCAAACTGACCCGGCCGACGATGACGTACAATTTGAACGAATGCCTCCAGCCGGACGTCTCCTGCTGGTATGCCAGCATGACCGGGTATTATGTCTGGGCCAGCGGCGCGGTAATCATGGATACGGCCATATTCATGTATCGCGGACATTCATTCAGTAAAAACGTATTGTTTCATGACGGGCATGTTGCGCCGACGGTTCCGCCCTCTGACTACACCAACTGGCGGGGCAAGTAAAGCCTGTCGAGCCAGTTTCAGAAAATCGTAAAATAATGCTGATCTAACATCTACGAGGAATATTATGATGGGAAAGATTACTCGGACCGCTTGTCTCTTTTTGCTGGCGGTAATAATAACTATACCTGCCTTTGCCGAGGCGAAGAAGGCGCGTTACCGTGGTTTCACAGTCTGTTTCTATGACTTCGAACAACTCAAGGAGGTCAAGGAGAAATGGCATGCCAACCAGGTGCGCTATATGATGTGCCCGGGATGGAAGAAATGGGAGTATAAAGTTGGTACCAGTGCAGAGGCGATGGAACGCTTGCTTGCTTCGCTGCCGGAAATGCTGGAGAACTGCCGTAAACTGGATTTGCCGGTGATAGTGGATCTTCATCTGCCGCCCACCGATTCGCCCAATCCTCCGGCGAAAAAATTCAACAACGAGACCGAGGAAAGAAACTACTACAGCGACTGGTGGTGGAAACAGAAGAGTAATTATGACGACATGGAAAAGGTCTGGAAAAGGATTGCGGCAATCACCGCGCAATATCCGGAACAGGATATCTGGCTGGAATTGTTCAACGAACCGCTGAACTGGGCGGATTTTCCGCAGGGGCCGAAAGTATGGCCTCAATGGGCGCAGAAACTGACCGATGAGATCCGGAAGATCGACAAGTCTCATCCGATCCTGGTGGCGAGCGGTCCCGGACAGCTCTGGTACGGGTTCAGCAATTTTCCGCCGATAAAGGATCCGTGTGATAACGTAATCTATACGCTTCACATGTGGCAGCCGTTTCTTTACACTCATCAGGGGTATTCTGGTGATGAAATCCGGTCGTGGCCCGGCAAATTCAATGACGGAGCCGGTGGCATGTGGGACAAGAAACGGATCATTGCCGAGCTATATCAGGCCCGGGAGTTTCAGAAAAAATACGGTGTACGTCTGCATGTGGGTGAATTTGGCGTGGCCCGTTATGCTCCGAACGGCGATAAATATCTTCGTGAGGTAATGGAGATATTTGAGGATTTTGGCTGGGACTGGAACATGCATGGCATGAAGGAGGCTGAGATCTGGAATATTGAATGTAATGATCTCGCCGACGTTTACAAGACTAAAAACGGTAAGCAGGAACTGTTTCAGAGTATCGTCAATGAGGGTATGACCAGGAACGGTGTACGCTATCAGGCATATGCCTCGATCAATCATTCGCCGGAGACTACGACAATTAAAAGCGGTCTGTCCAAACGCGGCGCCGAGGTTCTGAAATTCATGTCGCGCAATCTGGAACAGCAGAAGTCATTTTCGCCCGCAAAGATACGGAAGGTATTCGTGGTTGAGGACAATTTGCAGGATAATGGCGGTGTTCGGAAGAGCGCCGGGAATTATGGAAGTATTTTGCAGCGGCAACTGGTCGGCTATAACGGATCGAAACCGGAAATTGCCTATACTTCGCTGATTACACCGGAAAAATTGAGCGGATTGCGCCATCCCATTCCCGACATTGCCGACATCATCATCGTAAATATTGGTGACGATTTTAAAGGAGAGGTCAATCCCGGCAGTTTCGGCAAACCTTATGGTAAACTGTTGTCCGACCTGCGGCAGCTCTATCCGCATTCCCGGATATTCTGTCTGGGCGGGAAAGTTCCTCAAGGCGCGCTGATTGCTGCGACGGCTCGTGAGCATGACGCAGAATATGTGGACATTTCCGGTTGTAAAAATATGACGGCAATAGCTACGACACTCTGGAATTCCGTTCGTCAGGTGTTGGATTCTGTCAGGAAATCCGAGGTCGCCGCCAAATAAATTTGTAATTGCCGACTTTTATATTATTGTATTTGAGAGTGTAAGTGACGGCGTTAGATGCCGTCACTTATCATTTTCTCAAACAGCCATACGATCGGGTGGATATGCCGGATAAATGTACAGGACAAATCGCATATACGCGACTTGAGATAATGGTCTGCGGGCGTTCTCTGAGTCAGGTTTGGGATTTTTCCGCCGATCGGCTGCAGATGCCGTTCTGGCGGCTCTATTATCCTCTTTCCCGTAGCGGATATATCACCTGGCAGGGGCGGGAAATTGCCCTGGAGCCCGGTCATGTCTATTTGATTGCTCCGGAGACACCGTTTTCCTGCCGCAAGAATGATGTTGTGCTGGACAAAATCGTCATGCATTTTCTGGTCAGCGACAGCTATTGCAACTGCAGCGACGCAATATTCGATTTCCCCGAAAGCCCGGTATTTTCGATATTGGCGGAACAACTGATCGCGCGTTTGCCGGAGAACGAAAACAGTTATTCTATGCCGATGAGTGCGATGGCCTTGTGCGCTGCGGCACTGGAAAAAATCCCCGACGAGTATCTGGTTGATGAACATCTGATCGATCCGCGCCTGCTCGATATTCGCCGCGACATACGGAAAAACCTTAAACTGGAGCATAAAAATGCCGATATGGCTAAAAGGCTTGGCGTCAGCAGTACGATCTTCGTGCGGCGTTTCAACGCTGCTTTCGGTTTGACTCCGCAGCAATATATTCTGGAAGAGCGGTTGCGTCAGGCAGCGGCGTTGTTGTTGCATTCGGACCAGAGCATTGACGAGATCGCGGAGAACACCGGCTTCTGCGACCGCTATTATTTTACCCGCGCCTTTACCAAGTTCCGCTACATCAGTCCGGCGAAATTCCGTAAAGGAAGCGTCATCCCCTGAGTTATTCAGGCGTTAAATATTTCCGTAAGTGCACAAAAACGTCGATTCGGTTAATTTTTTATTCTATTTCTTTCGTTTATAATATTAGCAGTAAAACATTATAGACGAAAGGGCGAATATGGCGACGAATTTCAATATGATATCAAAAGCTGGTGTTTCTCGGCAATTGCTGGGGTTTTTATCCGTTTTATTTCTGCTGTTTTCAACTATTCTGCGGGCGGAAGAACTGGGCATCAAGAAGAGCCCGAACGCCCGGGTCGATAATCTCTTGAAGGGACATGACGCCGATTTCGAACAGGCCAATTCAACGGTATGGACGGCGGAGTGGGGCGATGTCTCCCGTGATACCGTAACCAAGCATTCCGGTCGGCAGTCTTTGAAGGTTGTTTTCGGAACCGACATGAAATCTTCACTGAAGATTAAAGTTGAACCCGGCTACCGTTATCATATGTCGGCATGGGGCAAGATCAAGGATTTTCAATTCATCAAATCCGGGGCTTACGGCTGCGGTTTTGGTCTGGAGCAGCTGCGCGACGACGGTACGATCAACGGCAACTGGTATGATATGTATGCCTACCTTATCTACAAGGAAGGCAATACGGATTGGTTTTATGAGGAGTTCTCCTGGATTCCCAAAGACACTACGGTGTGGCTGCGTCCCGGCATCAAGGTCAAAGGCGAAGGTAAATCCACCGTCTGGTTTGACGATATTCGCATCTGGAAGGAAAAACTGCCGGAGAAAAAGAGTTCGATGCTGGTGAACGCCATCGAAAACCCCTCCTGTGAGATCATCTACAACGGTGACATTACGCCGTTTGGCTATGAGCTGTCTGATACCGCCGGCAAGCGCGAGGATTTCGGTAAGCTGGCGCGGGCCACGACCGAGACGGCGAGCAACCGCGGGGCATCGTTGAAAGTTATGGCTCCCTGTTCGGTACGGTCTGTTATCGGCATGGTCTATGGTAATGAGGCCATTGCGCGAATCAGCGTGAAATCAAAAGGTGTGAGCGGGAAAGGCGGTTTTGTTCGGGTCGATCTTCTCGATGCCGATCACAAGTTGCTCAAGTCAATCGATGTGGCTGATATCTCCGGCGACCAGGAGTGGAAGACATATGAGAAGAAGATCGAGTTGCCGCAGACCAAGGATACACTTTACGCCCAATGGGTGTTTGGTATTAATCCCGGCGGCAAAGGCACGCTATATTTCGACGATCTGCAGATGATGGTTGAAACGACGTTGCTGCCGATGCCGGCTCGAAAGAAAAATGTGAATGTGGTGAATGTGACGATTGATACCGCCAAAGATACCGGCAGAGTATTCCGCAGTCCGCTGGATGCCTATGACCACCATTGTGCAGACCGGGTCTACTCTTACAGCATCGGCACGGCCGGACCGCATCTCGAAGGTGACAGCCGATGGTTCAAGATGCGGCGTAAGCTGGGTGTGAACTATGTCCGGGTCCACAACGGCTTTGACGGCAACTCACTTTGCGAGCATTTGAAGGTGGATGGCAAAACCAAGTTCGGCTGGGACAACGGCGAGGAAGGCGTGAATTTTGGCGGCACCCGTGTCAATCCCAACAACGGCAATAAGAGTTTTCCGCCGGTATGCCGAATTAAAGACGGCAAGATGATTACCGATTTCTCCTCCATCAAGTATTATCTGGACGGCTCGGTTCTCAAAGGCGGAACCAAACCTATCTTCGGTCTGGAACCGGTTCCCGGATGCCTGGCAATCGAAAATAACGTGAAATACAAACCCCATGACATGAAATTGTGGGAAGAGTTCAACTACCGTTTTATAAAGTTCCTGGTCGACACCTACGGGGCGGAAGAGGTTAAAACCTGGATTTTCGAGACCGGCAACGAGCCAGGTACCGAACCGACTTTCCATGGCAGCCCCGGCAGAAATCGGGTACTGGAAGATTTTCTGGAGATGCAGGATTATACGATTGCCGGATGCCAGCGCGCTTTACCGGAGATCTTCATCGCCGGGCCGAGTGGGCCGCCGGAGAATTTCGTTATGCCGATGCTAAAACACTGTGCCGAAGGCAAGAACTTCGCCACCGGCAAAATCGGTACCAAACTCGATGCCATCAGCTATCACGGTTACCTCGGCGGTTCGGTCAATGACCTGAGCTGGCGGTCGTCTGAGGAACAGATTTTCCGCTACCTGCGTTATCGCGAATATTTTGAGAAGAAGACCGGAAGAAAACTGGAGTTGTACAATACCGAGTTTGCCGCTATTTATCGCGAAGTTACCCCGAAAAATCCGCCAGAACCGAATTATGACAATCATGTCCAGGCAGTTGCAACCCTGCATATGGCAAACTTTTCACATCGGTTGGGCGTAGAACATATGGCGTTCTTCTATGCTTCACCGTTCTATTTTGCTCCGGTACGTAACGCTACAGGGTTCAAAAAGAGCCGGATGCAGAGCAATACCCCGGAATTTCTCGGCGAACCGACGATGATTACTTTCCACGGCATCTTCAAGCCGGTGACGAGGATTTTTCAGATGCTTTCGTGGATGAACGGCGGCAAAGAACTCAGCGTCCAGGCCGATTGCGAACCGATCTTTACCATGGCGGTAAAAGACGGTGATACGATCAAACTGCTGTGTTACAGTTTCGACGTTGATCCATCGCAGAAGTATCAGACTGTGGTAAACATCCTTCTCAATTCCCTGCCCGAGGGAACCACGTACGATGTTACCCGGTATGAACTTTCCGCGACGAAGGCCAACTCCTGTTATCTGGCGACTCAGAAAAAACTGACTCAGGCCATATGCGAGAAGAATATCCCCGTGGTCGACCGGATCAACAAAGATAGCGAGCTTAAACCGGAAAACCTGGGCAACGTTTCAGTTGGTTCCGGCGGTAAGCTGAAATTTTCCGTGAAAGTACCGGCTTTCAGCGCTAGTATGTTCGTCCTTAAACCAGTATCTTCAACCAAAAAATAACAGAGGAATTGAAAAATGAACATGAAAAAAAGAGCAATTTTCACACTCATCGAACTCCTGGTCGTAATTGCCATCATCGCAATTCTGGCGGCTATGCTGCTACCGGCATTGAATTCTGCCCGTGAAAAGGCGCGTGGGATTGCATGTACCAACAACATGAAGTCGATTGGTGTCGGCACGCTTTTGTATGCAGATGATTTCAAAGGTATTGTTCCTGCCGCATATACCGGCGGAAACGCTGCCTGGTGGGTTCAGAAAATCAGCTATAACGGTTATCTGCCGCATCCCGTTGGATTCGGCAAAAGCAACATGTGGGTCTGTCCTTCCGCTGACAATTATTCCGCATCTCTGGCCGGATTTAACCGCAATACCGGCGAAACCTGGACTTATCTGCGCATCAAATATGATCCGCAGTGGGCTGGTCTCGGCAGTGGCGGCGCTGTTCCTATGGTGAAAATTAAGAGAGCTTCCAACCAGATTTATGCTGCTGACGGGTTGGTCGGATCAGACGAGGCTAATGCCGGTTATGCCGGTGCTATTACTGACGGTTGTACCAATTATGGCCGCATTGTGGCACATCAATTGACTAACGGTGCGGTTAATTTCATTCACAATAAGCACGCGATTAATCTGGTGTTTTTCGACGGCCATGCCGCGGCGACACCGGAAGGTAATATCTGCGCCAACGCTGTCGATGGGAGAGAAGCAATCTGCAATCTCGACCTCTAATCAATATATAAAGGAAAGAATATTTACATGCAACCTCCAGTTGTCGTTAAGCAGGGAACAGTTGAATTCGATATGATGGAAGCTACGCCTTTCGTCTTTAAAAATCGACTGTATCGATTCGAGTACATTCATGATTTTTATCACGGCAATTCCGAGAAACAATCGTACTTCCGAATCGTCGATGCGGAGACGCGTAAGGTGGTGTCGCGGTTTGTCCCCGGCGGACACCTCGGCAGTGCCTTCGTCTGGAATGATACTGTCGTCGTTACCTATACCATGAAATTTGGCGACACCGCGTTCTATCAGACGGAATCTACCGATTTGACCAACTGGACACCAGCCCGGAAAATTCTTACCGGTCCGGGCTGGGAGACCTATAACACTTCCATCTGCCGGGCAGGGGACCGTTTTATTATGGTCTTTGAGCTTGGCAAGCCGGAAGAGTTGGTCGGACAGCCGTTTACGATGTTCTTTGCCGAATCGACCGACCTGCGCGAATGGAAAGTTATTCCCGAGGCGGTATTTGGGCGGGGCGCCTACTGCGGTGCTCCGCTGCTGCGTTATTTTGATGGATATTTCTATTTCTTTTACCTTTTCGAAAACAAGGAAAAGAACATTTATGAACAGTGCGTTGCTCGTTCCAGCGACATGAAAGAATGGGTGAAAAGCCCTCTCAATCCGGTGCTTACACCTTCCGCCGACGACATGAAGGAGCGTTATCCGGGATCTCTGCCCGCGGCCATGATCGAGGAACGATTAAAAAACGCCGTCAACATCAACAATTCCGATATCGATATGTGTGAATGGCAGGGGCAGGTCATCATCACTTACTCCTGGGGCAACCAGTGGTACAAGGACAATCTTGCCGAAGCGGTTTATGATGGTAGTGAGGCGCAGTTCTGCCGCGCCTGGTTCCCGGCTGGATGCTGAATGTTTGATTTATACACTTGAATATTGAATGCTCCCATATAAAATATATGTAAATCTATATGGGAGTATTTAGTGATGCAATTGAGTCCGGATTGTATCCGGTTGGCATTTATCCAGGCTGGAGGGGGCGCCACGACGGATGATGGCTGGATACACCGTAAAACCGTACCTTATATTATTGTCGCCCAGGCAGTGGAGGGGAGTTACGATCTGGAGATTCTCGGCAGGGAGAAGATCACTCTTGCTCCTGGCGAGGCATTTCTGACCGCTCCCGGTCTGCCCCTGGCGATAACCCACCATTGCGATCCGCGTAGCGGTGTCATGCGTATGCGCTGGATACACTTCAATTTCAACGTTTTCAACGCCATCGGGCTGGCGTCGCTGGTTAAGTTGCCGTTGCGGATTGAAACGAATATGGCGGATATATTCGGGGATATTTCCGACCGGATCGTGACTTTGCAGGATTCCGTTCCACGAACCTTGCATAATGGCGTCATGATTAATGCTCTGGCGTTTGAGGTATTGGCGGCGTTGCTGGATTTTCTGGCGGGTCGGGGCTTGTATCTGGAGTATGATCCGGGCATGGAACGTTTGTTTCCGGCGTTGGAATATGCCGGACGCCACCTGGCTTTGCCGCTGGAGGTCGATGATCTTGCCCGCCGTGCCAATCTTTCCGTACCACGTTTTCATGTTGAATTCAAAAAGTATTTCGGAGAGACTCCGATCGATCACCTGCGACGTCTGCGCCTGTCCCGTGCCTGTGACCTTTTGCGAGGTACGGTGATGTCGCTTGAGGAGATTGCGGAAACCACCGGGTTCTGCAGCCAGTTCCATTTCAGCCGCGAGTTCAAGAAGTTCTACGGCGAGCCTCCTTCGACCTACCGGCGGACGATGCGTTCAGGTTTTGCCCTGTAATCCGTATTGCCATTTTGTCTTGATTGGGCAAACAGGCGCTGTTATCATAAAAAACTTCTGGTATTGTAATATAAGTTTGTTGCATTTAAGAAGTATGTGTGTTAAAATACCAGACGTTTTTACTTTTTGTATTGTTGAAATATAAATTTAAATAATTCTTATTGCGAAGGGGATGTTGAGATGGCTAAGGATGCGAAAAAGACCAAGGATGAACAGATTACCGATATGCTGCTTGACGATTTCGACAAGTTTGAGCATTTTACCGTAACGCACTTGAAGCAGATTATAGCCGCCTGTGTCGTGATTATCGTTATCGTTGCCATTGCCGTTACAGGTTATTCGATCCACAGTTCAGCCGAAAAGAAGGCTGACAATGCCATTGCTAATGCCAACACCACCGATGAACTCCAGAAAGTCATCAAGGAATATGCCGGACGCAAGGCCGTCTGGGGGGCTTACCAGAAACTGATCAAAATCGAGATCGACAAAAAGGAATTTGCCAAAGCCCTCGGATTTACCCAGGAACTACTGAAACTCAATATCCCCGATGAAATGCGCTGGCCGCTCGAAATGAATTCCGGCTATCTGCTGGAGATCATGAATCGGAAAGACGATGCGATTAACAAATTCGTAGCCATCAGTAAGGATACTACTTTCCCTGCCAACTATAAGATCGAGGCCAACTACTCAGCCGGGCGTCTCGAAGCCGCTCGCGGCAATAAGGTCGCCGCCAAGAGTTACCTTGAAGCTGCGGTTAAAAATCAGATGGGCGCTTCCGCCGGAGAAGGCGGCCTGTGGCAGAAACTGGCTCTGTCCATGCTGATGAACCTCGACAAACCGGCAGTGGCTAAGGCTGATGCCGGCTCCAATGATGCCAAGACTAAAGCCGCAGCAGTTCCGGCGGCTAAAAAATAAATTGTCGATGAACAAAAATATTCCCGCCGTTTCTGAATCCTTTTCGGAACGGGATCGGGAGATAAATTCAGCTCCCGGCGCGGTGTCTGCTCTGACCCGACGCCGGGAATCGCTTATCCGGACTCTGTATACTCGCCATGGCCGCAAAAAACATGGACTTTGTATTTGCGAAGGGTTACGCAGTTGCCGCGATCTTTTCCTTTCAAATCCCGAACTGATTGAATTTATGGTCTGTGCCGATGATGTTGAGGCCGACTTTCCCGGTAAGGATATCTGCCGTATTTCCAGGCAGGAATTTAAAAGTCTGACCGCGACCATTGAGGCTCAAGGGATAATGGCGGTGGTAAGACGCCCTGAACCTCCGGCCGGACTTCCCGCCGACCCTTTTATTCTGGTGCTGGATCGCGTTGCCGATCCCGGTAATCTTGGTACGATTATTCGTACTGCAAGAGCGGTAGGTTTGACTGAATTATGGTATACTTCGGGTTCTGCCGATCCTTACAGCGACAAAGTAATCCGTTCGGCGATGGCTTCGCAGTTTGTGATCGGGTTGCGGGAGTTTTCCACGCTGGAGGAGCTGACCGCCGCATTGCGACAGGCCGGATATGATCGCATTTACCGTACCGATGTGGGAACCGGAGCAAATTGTTTTACTGAGGAAGGGCTCTTTACCCGTTCGGCAATCGTTATGGGAAGCGAGGCGCATGGTGCAGGGAAAATTGAGGGATCGACATTGCTGACGATCCCCATGCCCGGCGATGCCGAGTCTTTAAACGTGGCGCAGGCGGCGACAATAATTCTTTTCGAGCATGTGCGCCGTTCGTCTTCCGTGTGATTATACGTAGCTGACGGCAGAACTGCGTTTCTCCGGGGTGATGCGATAATTGGTCAGGATACCGCAGTGGCGGCGAGCATTGGCCCAGCTGCCGTTCCCCAGCTTTTTCATCCCGGCGGCCAGCAGATACTGGTAATTGGCCCGCATGTTGGTGTAAGACAGATCGACGCGTTGCCGGAACAGATCCAGAATCTCACGCTTGATTTCATTTTTGGACATGGAACGGCGTATACGTATGCTGTTGTAGTCGATCCCGGCAAGCTTAACCGCCTGGCCCCAGCCACGGAAGCGTTTGACCGCCGCCATGTACAGCGCCTTATTATTTTCCTGTACATGCTGGGAGTTGATCGGTTCGCCGTTCTCGTAAGCTTTTTTTATTTCTTCGATAACTGCCTGTCTGGTCCAGGATTTGTATTTACGTATCAGATTGTAATCAAGACCACATGCTTCGATCGCGTCCTTCCACGATCCGAACTCTCTTTCCGCCGCCGCATATACATCAGGATAGTTTGTGGCGTAATAGTAAGAATTCAACGCTTCTTTGCCGTTGCGGGCCAGAATGTGATTAATTACCATTTGCGGGTGCCAGACTTTTTTAAACATTTACGTCTATCAGCTCCATTATTTTAAATAACAATATTTATTGATGATTTATAGTAAATAATTTGCTGTAATATATTGACTGCATGAGACATTTCAAGTACTTCAAATAACGTAATCGGCATATTAAATAAAAAAAATCCGATTTTTTTTGTTGTCAAACCAGTTTTATCGTCATAGATTACGTTTTTATGAAAGCAACCTCAGCAAGAGGGAATAATATGTCCGCCGATATCAATATAATAAACATCGTTCCCATAAGGCGTCCGGATCGGGAGATAATGTCGCGCCTGGGATATAACCGGCATCGGAATGTTATGTTTCACGGGCATGCGACGCGGATTGATGGAATTATTGAATCCGGTTTTGCCTTGTGTCGTCCTCGTGGCTGTTGGGCCCGGGTCGGGATCGTCGAGAACGATTCGATGGCGTTGCGGCTTGATGACGGGACGGTGATAGAAAGCCGGGCGTTGGCGGCGCTGCTGTGTGACAGTCATGCGCTGTGGTTGGCGGCGGCGAGTGTCGGACCGGATATTTCACAGGCGTCGTCGCAGGCTCTCGCTGCCGGCGATGGCGCTGCCGGTGCGATTTATGATGCGGTGGGCAGCGAATCTGCAGATGCGGCAATGGACTGGCTTCAGCATTATATGGCATCGCATTTGAGCCGTGCCGGGGAAAAACTTACCCGGAAACGCTTTTCCCCCGGATATTCCGATTTGGCATTAGCGGTTCAACGCGATATATTCAGGATTTTACGGCTTGAGCAATTTGGTTTGCGACTGTCGGAAAGCCTGATTATCGAACCCGAGAAGTCGGTGACGGCTTTTGCCGGGATAGAAAAGACGATAACCCTTTGACATAATGGATGATTATGACGAAAGAAGATTTTAAGAAATTAATCGGTAAAAAGATTGTTATACTTGATGGCGCGACCGGAACTGAACTTATCAAGCGCGGTATGCCTCAGGGAGTGTGTCCCGAACAATGGGTTCTGGAAAACCCGCAGGCGATTGTTGATGTTCAGCAGGGATATTGCCGGGCCGGTTCGGATATTGTCTATGTGCCATCTTTTGGCGGGAACCGGTGCAAACTTGAGGAGTTTGGACTAGCGGATAAATTGTATGAGATCAACCGAGGGTTGGCGGAACTTTCGCGCCAGGCGGCCGGGAACAAACTGGCTTTCGGTGACCTTGCTCCGACGGGAAAATTTGTCGCTCCGTTCGGCGAAATGCCGTTTGAAGACGCCGTTGCTATTTTCAAGGAACAGGTGAAAGCGCTGCTTGACGGCGGCGTTGATGGTTTCGCGATTGAGACGATGATGGATCTGCAGGAGGCGCGCGCCGCACTGCTGGCGGTGCGGGAGAGCTGCGATCTGCCGGTTATTGTGACTATGACGTTTGGCGAGGACGGTCGTACTTTGACCGGCAACGATCCGCTCTCCGCTCTGATAACGTTGCAGGCACTTGGCGCCGATGCTTTTGGCTGTAACTGTTCGACAGGACCGCAGAACATGATTGAGATTGTCCGGGCATTGAAGCCTTACGCAAAAATACCACTTATCGCCAAGCCCAATGCCGGTGTCCCGCGGTTATTGAACGGTAAAACAGTTTTCGGTATGGGACCGGAAGAGTTCGGTACCTTTGTAGCCGAGTTCGCCGTCGCAGGGGCGAACATTCTTGGTGGCTGTTGCGGGACCACCCCGGACCATATCCGTTGTCAGGCGGAAGCTGCCGGAAAAGTTTCCCCGCAAGTACCGCGAGCGGTTATTGGAGGCGTGGTTGCTTCAGCCAGAAAAACACGGGTAATTGCCCTGGATCAGCCGTTTGCCATTATCGGTGAGCGGATCAATCCGACCGGGAAAAAGGCACTTCAGGCGGAATTGCGCGAGGGAAAACTCAATATGGTACGGCAGTTCGCTTCGGAGCAGACGGCGAAAGGTGCGGCGTTGCTTGACGTCAATATGGGGCTTTCGGGGATTGATGAAAAGGCGATGATGCTTAAGACGCTGGAGGTTCTGGCCCAGTCCTGTGATACTCCCTTGTGCCTTGATTCGACCAATCTTGAGGTTATGGAAGCGGCATTGCGGTTATACCCCGGGCGAGCGCTGCTCAATTCGATTTCCGCCGAAAAGGAACGTATCGAGAAAATGTTGCCGGTGGCGGCGAAATACGGTGCCATGCTGATTCTGTTGCCGTTGAGGGATGAGGGAATTCCGGAAACAGCGGCGGAGCGGATCGAAGTGGTCAAATACATTTATGAAAAAGCGGCAGCGTTGGGATATGAAAAGTCAGACATCTGTGTGGATGGATTGATCATGACCGTTTCGTCCAATCAGGCAGCGGCTCAGGTGTCTCTGGATCTGATCGAGTGGTGTAGTCGGGAATTTGGCGTGAACACGGTCTGTGGGCTGTCCAACGTTAGTTTCGGGATGCCGCAGCGGCCTTTGCTTAATACGGCGTTTCTTGGAATGGCGATAGGCCGGGGGCTCAATATGGCGATAGCCAACCCCTCTTCGGAGGAGATTATGGCAATGATGTTGGCTTCTGATGTTCTCAACGGACGCGACCGAAAGATGACCAATTATGTGCGGCGCTACAGCGGGGTGGAAAGCAAACCTGTGGAAACTGCAACGGCGGCCGAACCCGGACCGCGGGTGTATAATTGTGTCCTTCAGGGAGAAGAAGACATGATCGAAGCCGCGTTACGGGCGGCGTTGGACAAAGGGTTAACGGCAAAGCAGCTGGTGGATGACTTTTTGATTCCCGCGATCAACCGTGTCGGTGAGATGTTTGAAAAGAAGGAGTATTTTCTGCCGCAGTTGATTATGAGCGCCGACGCCATGCGCAAAGGCTTTGCGGTTCTTGAGCCGTTGCTTCAGGAAGGCGGCGGCAAACGTGACGTGCGTAAACGTATGGTTCTGGCCACTGTTAAAGGTGATATTCACGATATCGGCAAAAATATTGTCGGGCTGATGCTGCGCAACTATGGTTTTGAGGTTATCGATCTCGGAAAGGACGTTCCCGCTGAGGTCATTCTGGATGAAGCGGTACGGCATCAGGTCGATATCATCGGGCTTTCAGCGCTAATGACCACAACGATGACTGCGATGAAGGAAGTGATAGCTCTGGCGAAAGAACGCAAGCTGGACAACCTACGTTTTATGGTTGGCGGAGCGGTTGTCGACCAGGCATATGCCGATGAGATCGGCGCTTACTATTCCAACGACGCGTTGGACGCGGTACGGGTTGCCACCAGGCTGGCAGCTGAATAGTCCGTTGGTCGGGCGCTGTGGAGGGAAATGCTTTTTTTGTAAAAAAACGGCAATATGATTAGAGTTTTCCCGTTTAGAATTATATATTACACCTTTTCAGGTGCTGTGATGAAAAGTTGCAGCGTAGAGAGGGGCAAGATAACGCATATGAATAACAGGCTGAACTGTTTCGGCCATAATTCGGGTAGATGATGATGAAAGAGTTTCCGAAGTATAAATATCCTGAACCGATTCCGCTCCGAGACCGGCAATGGCCGGATCGGATAATTGAAAAAGCTCCAGTATGGACTTCGGTGGATCTGCGTGACGGCAATCAGGCTTTGCCGATCCCGATGAATCCGGTCCGCAAACTGGCATATTTCAATCTGCTGGTGGAATTGGGGTTCAAGGAAATCGAGGTAGGTTTTCCGTCGGCATCCCAGGACGACTTCGATTTTATCCGGAAACTGATTGAGGAAAAGCTTATTCCTGACGACGTGCGGATTTCCGTGCTGACGCAGGCCAGGCAGCATTTGATAGAAAAGACGGTCGAATCACTGGCCGGAGTCAAACATGCCATTCTCCATTGTTATGTGGCAACCTCCGATCTCCACGGGCGTTTCGTTTTCGGCAAGAACCGTGATGAGGTCATGGACATGGCTCTGGAAGGTACCCGTATGGTGATTGCGGAGCTGGAAAAACAGGGAATGCGTGATCGCATCGCCTATGAATTTTCCCCTGAGGAGTTCACCGACAGTGACCTGGATTTTGTGGTGGATATGTGTACGCGGATCAAGGAGCTCTGGGGTCCGTCACGCAAAGAGGATTTCATTCTCAATCTGCCGGCGACGGTTGAACGTCGCCCGCCATATCAGTATGCGGATATGATCGAATATTTCTGCCGGAAGTATCCTTATCTGGCGGAAAGTTCGATCAGTATTCATGCTCACAATGACCAGGGGTGTGCGGTTGCGGCTTCGGAAATGGCGCTTCTGGCCGGTGCGGACCGTGTTGAAGGAACGATTTTCGGGCACGGTGAGCGAACCGGCAATCTGGATATTTCCACGCTTGCTCTCAATCTTTTTTCGCGCGGAATCGCGATCAATCTCGATTTTTCAAATATGGAAAAGGTCGTATCCGTGGTGGAGGATTCCTCTGGTATTCCGGTACATGCGCGGCATCCGTATGCCGGGCAGCTGGTGTTCACCGCCTTTTCGGGATCGCATCAGGACGCGATCCGCAAGGGGATGGAATGCAAAGAACAGTCGTCGGAATATTTCCGCCAGGGCTGGAAGGTGCCATACCTGCATATCGACCCCAATGATCTGGGACGGACATACGAGAAGCTGATACGCATCAACAGCCAGTCCGGTAAGGGTGGCGTGGTCTATATCCTTGAGCAGGAATTCGGGATCTGCCCGCCGCGGAAGATGCATCCCCAGATCGGTTCGGCCGTACAGGAACTGGCGGACTCAACCGGTACGGAAATCGATGCGGCGCAGCTGTATAAATATTTCTTCGAGATTTTTGTTGATGTGACCGGTCCGTATCGGCTGATCTCTTTCAAGCGGCTGGAGTCGGAGTTCCCGGATCATATCAGTGTCAGTCTGAAGATGGATATCAGCGGAGGGCATCACGAGCTGATCGGGCAGGGTAATGGTCCGATTTCAGCAACGGTCAACGCCCTGCGGCAGGTTGCGCAAATAATACCGTTTGAGCTTGACGATTTTACCGAGCAGACTTTGGGGCAGGGGGCTGATGCGCAGGCGCTGGCTTTTATCGGTGTTGAAAGCAAGAGTGACGGACGGCTGTTTTACGGTGCCGGTACTCATTCCAATATTGACCAGGCTGCTATGCGGGCGTTATTTGCTGCTCTCAACCGAGCTGCCAACGCCAATGCCGGAAAATAATTCTGACGTCGGATTTTTATTTTCCGGGCTTGCTCAAAAAGAGTTTGGTGGTATATTGCAATAGTGGGCAAAACAACTAAAATACATAAATATGAAAAAAGTTACAACAATCCTGATTATTATTGCGGTTATTGCGCTGTTGCATTTTGTTTTTATCTATTTCTTCTTTGTCCGTGGGGCCGGAAGAGATAAAAGCGAGGAGCTGATTCCGGAGCCGACGGTTATTCCGCCGCCAATAAGTGCAGTAATCAATGATGAACCCGTAGCGGTTCATCAAAAAAAAAACTACTTTCCGCAAGGGTCTAGGTTTAACTTCGCGTCCAGCATAAATGGCAAGTTGAAGTCGATTCCGGAGATGTCCGATGTCCGGAACGGTATTCTGGTCGATGCGGATTCGGGTAATGTGATGTGGTCGCTCAGTCCGTATGAGGCGGTGCCGATTGCATCCATGACCAAGATGATGACGCTTATGGTGGCATTGGAACAGATCAAGGCGCGTGGTCTCAGTTTGAACGAAATGGTGACGGTAAGCCGAACAGCAGTTCTGGTAAAACCTACGATTGCCGGTTTGAAGCCTAATGACCAGATTCCGCTGGGTACGTTGCTGCAGAGTATGATTGTGAAAAGTGCCAATGACTGCGCTTTGACGACGGCAGAGTTTTTTGGCGGCGGCGATTCTTCCAAATTTATTGCCATGATGAATGCCGCGGCATCCCAGCTGGGGTTGAAGCATTCTTTTTATTCCAATCCCCACGGTTTGCCGGAAAAGAAGTCCAGGAACGACAACCGCGGGAGTTGTGAAGACATAGCGATCCTGTCGATAGCTCTGATGCGATATCCGGAAGCCAGGGAATGGGTGGGGTTGAAGGAAGTTACTTTCAAAAACGACGGTCCGAAAGGTCCTGTCCGTTTCCTTAACCACAATAGGTTGCTGCGTTCCCGGCAATGCCCCGGAGTTGATGGGATTAAAACGGGATTTACCCAGCGTGCCGGCTTTTGTATCGCCGCCAGCTGTGAGAGAAACGGAAAGCGTTTGATTGCGGTGGTGGCGGGATGTTCGTCGCAGCGTTCGCGCGATGAATTGGTGAAAAAGCTTTTCAATTGGGGATATAAGCGACTGGGGCAGTAATTCCGTCTGCTGTTTTTTTGCGCTATGAGGCGTTAAAAGAGGGGGAAAGGAAATGCGGCTGTTTACATTCATATTTCTGGGAGGGTTGAGTGTAATGGTATCGGGAGCGGATGTTTCTGGTCAATTGAGTCCGGCAGAAAAACGTGTGATTTTGGAAAAGGCAACTGAGCCGCCGTTTTCCGGACGTTATGATTCTTTTTTTCAACCCGGAATCTATTTGTGCCGTCAGTGCGGCGCTCCCCTATATCGTTCCGATGACAAATTCAATGCCGGTTGCGGGTGGCCCGCTTTTGACGATGCTTTTGACGGGGCGGTGAAACAGACTCCCGACGAAGACGGGATGCGAATTGAGATCAGCTGTGCCAAATGCGGTGGGCATCTGGGGCATGTTTTTACCGGTGAAGCGCTGACACCCAGAAATTCCCGGCATTGCGTTAATTCACTTTCCATGAGTTTTGTTCGGGCTTCCGACCCGGAATTTGGAAGAACGATACTGGGAGGCGGCTGTTTCTGGGGCGTGGAATACTATCTGAAACAGGTCGAAGGGGTACTCTATACCACGGTCGGTTATTCCGGCGGAAAGACTTCATATCCGGACTATAAGCAGGTTTGTGGCGAAAAAACTGGTCACGCTGAGGTTGTTGAGGTTGTTTTTGACCCGAAAAAGACCAGCTGCGAGAAGATACTGCGCGTTTTTCTGGAAATTCATGATCCAACGCAAAGAAACCGGCAGGGGCCGGATGTCGGTGCGCAATACCGATCGGTTATTTTCTATTATAACGATGAGCAGCGACGGACGGCGGAAGGGCTTCTGCAGCGGTTGCGGGAAAAGGGTTTTTCTCCGGTTACTGAGCTGTTGCCGGCGGCTCGCTTTTGGCCGGCGGAAGAATATCATCGTGATTATTACGGTAAGAAAGGTACCAAACCTTATTGTCATCGGCATGTCGAACGATTTTAGCATTGTGGTTTCGGCCTTTCCTGCCAATGAGTTCTGCTTTGGATTTGCATTTTCAGCCGATGCGGTTAGTTTATTTTCATGCTGATTACAGATCAAAAAGACAGGAGATATGAATGAACCGCCTTGTTATCGCCCTGACGCTTGCCTGGTTTTGTGCTGGTTGCAGTAATTTTATACCCGGCCCTACCGCTACCGATTTTAAAGTTAATCCGTTGTTTGCTGATAATATGGTAATTCAGCGTGATATGCGGAATAGGGTTTGGGGGACTGCTCTGCCGGGAGAACGGGTAGGAGTGGAGATCAACAACCGGGAATATTCCGCGGTTGCGGATCAGGATGGGAATTGGAGTGTTCTGATTGATGCTTTGCCGGTCGGCGGTCCTTATATGATGCGGATCAGCGGCAAGAACCGTATTGATACCATCAATAACATCCTCAGCGGGGATGTGTGGCTTTGTGCCGGGCAGACCAACATGCAGTGGAGTGTGAGTTCCGCCGCTGACGCGACCGCTGAGATCGCCGCAGCCAACTATCCGCAGATCCGGTTCTTCCAGGTTCCCCATGTGGTCAGTGATGTTCCAGTTACCGAAGTTTCCGGCAAGTGGCAGGTGTGTACGCCGCAGACCGTTGCCGATTTCTCTGCTGCCGGTTATTATTTTGGGCGAGACCTCTATAAACAGATCGGTGTCCCGATCGGCCTGATTAATGTGTCTTGGGGTGGAACCCCGGTTGAGGCATGGACTGATCGGGCGTGGCTGCGTAAAAATGCGGAATTGAAACCGATCATGGATAGGCATGACCGATTGATGAAGGTTTATCCCGAAAAACAGGCGGAGTACGAAAAATTCATGCGTGAACGCAAGAATATGCGGATCGAAGACATGATGTACTATAACGATCCCGGCGACAAGGGCGCGGTTGATCTGGAAAAGGCTAATTATGATGACGGGCAATGGAAGACTATGTCGTTGCCTGGAATATGGGAAAATTACGGTTTGGATATTGATGGGGTGGTCTGGTTTCGAAAGAGCATTGATATTCCCGCTGCCTGGAAAGGTAAAGAGCTGGAGCTCTCACTTGGGCCCATTGACGATTTCGATACCACCTATTTTAATGGAACGAGGATCGGCGGAATCGGCAGGGAAAACCATAATGCCTGGCGGACTCCACGCCGTTACCGTATTCCAGGAGAACTGGTAAATGCCGGAAAGACTGTGATTGCGGTCCGGGTTTTTGACCGTGTAGGTTCAGGTGGATTCAGTGGGGATTCTGAAGATATTTATATTCAGCCGGTGGATGGCGGCAATAATCGGATTTCGCTCCAGGGCGAGTGGAAATACAGCGCAGTTGTCGGGCTGAAACCCAAGGTTATATCGAGCCGTATTCCCTACGGACCGAAACATCCCCATATGGCGGGAGGGCTGTATAACGGCATGATTAATCCTCTGATTCCCTTCAGCATAAAAGGAGCGATCTGTTATCAGGGGGAAAACAACACCGGCCGAGCTTGGCAATACCGGACGCTGTTTCCGGCTATGATCGACAGTTGGCGGACGAGCTGGCGGCAGGGGGATTTCCCTTTTCTGATTGTCCAGCTCGCTAACTATCACCGTGCCAATGCCGAACCGGTGGATTCCGCCTGGGCGGAACTGCGCGAAGCGCAGGCTGTGACCGCGGAAAAGATCCCGGTGTGCGCTCTGGCAGTGACGATAGATATAGGTGAGGCGAGTAATATCAATCCGAAAAATAAACAGGTGGTTGGACATCGCCTGATGCTGACCGCTTTAAAACTGGCATACGGTAAAGATATTGTTTTTTCCGGACCGGAATATCTCTCTCATGAGACCAAGGGTGGAAAGGTGATTGTCAGGTTTACCAACATCGGCAGTGGGTTGGAGGCGCGAGACGGAGATTTGAAACGTTTTCAGATTGCTGGAAATGACCGCAAATTTATCTGGGCCGATGCGAAGGTCATCGGTAAAGATCTTGTGGAGGTGTCCAGTCCGGGAGTTAAAGATCCGGTCGCGGTGCGTTATGCATGGAGCGACAACCCCGCGGGATGTAACCTCTACAATAAGGAAGGGCTCCCGGCGGTGCCGTTCCGTACCGACGATTGGCAGCTTACTACTTTCAAGGCGCGATGAATATGCCCGGTCACGAAGTACAGGTGGATGGGATAAAGTGTTTTGCCCCGGAAAAGATGTATGACAACGATGCGTTTTCATCCAGTATTTACTCCCGTCTGCGAGCTGCCGAAGAATACAGTTTCTGGTTTAAAAGCCGCAACGCACTTATAATCCGCCTGATAAGAAAATATTTTTCCGGGAATGGATCATTATGCGAGATTGGTTGTGGCAATGCATATGTATTGTCAGGCATCCATCGTGACATTCCGACGTTGTCACTTAGTGGGTCTGAGCTCTATTTACAGCCTTTGAAAGACGCTGGACAACGATTCCCGGAAGCTTCTTTTTTTCAGGCGGATTTGTGTAATTTTCCCTGTAAGGATGAATTTGATATTGTCGGCGCTTTCGATGTGATCGAGCATATTGATGATGATGACTTGGCTCTGAAAAATATTTTTGAGAGTCTGAAACCAGGCGGCGGCCTTATTCTCACCGTGCCGCAGCACAAATGGCTATGGAGTAATAATGATGTGTTCGCGTGTCACCGGAGACGTTATAACCGCAAGGCGTTGATAGCCCAATTGCGGAAAGCCGGTTTTTACGTGGAGTGGTCAAGTTCTTTCATGACCTTCCTGATTCCTCTGATGTATCTGTCCCGAATTTGGAACCGTAACCGGAAAGCGACGGTCCAGTCGGTGTTTTCTGAACTGGAGCTCCATCCTGTGCTCAATAGTTTTTTGGGTCTGATTTGTCGAATTGAAAATATATTTATATCCTTCGGTATTTCCTTCCCCATCGGAGGTTCTCTGATCTGCATTGCCCGCAAACGGTAATAATCTCTTTTATTTTTAAGTGATTGTAATTCACCCTGCCCACTTCGTCAAATCATGCATTTTTTGCCATTTTTTAAGCAAGTGCTTGAAAAATTATAAGGTTTTCTTTATATTTAGGAATACTTAAGTATTTTTAAATATATGAGGTGTAATTGAATAATGGCAGAGAAAGTTAATCATTCTTTAAAATTGTGGAACAAGATATTTCAGCTTTCCGATTACTTTCACGAGACCTGCAGCAGTGTTCATACCCCGGAAGAGATTAAAAGCTTTCATGATATGCCGCTGTCGCAGATTCATATGGTTAAGAAAGTTCGGAAGCTTACGTCGGATGTCCCGGAAGGCATTAGTTTGAAACTATTGGCGCAGGAGTTGGATATCAGTGCGGCAGCTGCGTCGGAACTGGTAAATATTCTGGTCAACAAGGGATTATTGAGCCGAGAGCCGAGTCCGTTGGATCGCCGTGCTGTCTGTATCAAGTTGTCGGAATCGGCAGAGAACAAGTTTGATCGGGTCGGTCGATTTCTGGACATGAAAACCGATGAGTTTATTAAGGATATTACTCTGGATGAAGCGATGATGTTGTCAACTTTACTGGATAAATTTATAAAAAAAATGGAATCAATAAAAGAGAGCATGCCCCATGAGAAAGAATAAAAAAGTATATATATTGCTGTTGTCTGCATTAT
>QKAL01000127.1 GCA_003246475.1 Lentisphaerota bacterium | reverse complement strand
AAACTAGAGAGGCCGAATTGAAAAAGCCGTATGCGATATTGATTATTACTGTTGTGTCGATGCTTATTGCCCTGGGCGGGTTGCATACGATGGAGTTTATGCGCATAAACACGCGTTTTGCCTTGTTTGTCACTGAATTATCCCAGTATGGAACCGGGGTTTTTCCGACGATTTACGGAAAACCGTATGCCGACTATCCGGTAACCATGATCTATTTGATGTATCTGGCGTCATGTTGCGGTAAATATCTGAACATGCTGACGGCGGTGATACCGACGGCGGTTGCCGGGGTTGTTGTTCTGATTTTCACCTATCTGTTAGGTGAGAGAATGCGCAGACATCTGGGGCTTTATGGCGTTGGCTTGTGTCTGCTGTCTTTTGAGTTTTTAAATATTATCCGTAATCCCGGGCTGGACATGTTCGTGGCTGCGGCAACGGTGATAGCCGTATATTTGGCTTATGGGGAGATGAGGGGCGACGGGTGGACGCGTCTGTTATGGCTGCCTCCGGTACTTATTGTGAGTTATGCGTTTCGTGGTCCGTTGGGTATAGTTATTCCTACGGCGGCGGTGGTGGCGCTTCATTTGTCCCGTTTCGACTGGAAGCGGACATTGTTGTGGGGTGTGATCTGCGGGGCGGTGGGTATTGTTTGCGTTGCCGTTACGATCTGGCTTTGTCTGAAAACCGGAGGTAAAGGGCTGGTTGAGATTTTTATTTTCGACCAGGTTATCGGCCGGATGGAGAAGTCGCAGGCGTTCTGGTACTATTTTACCAATGCAGTGGGGTCGTACGCGCTGACTTATCCTCTGGCTCTGGTGGTGGCGGTGTTTTACGGGCGCAAAGTGTTTGTCCGTCCGCATGCTGCGGATTCCGACGATCTGATTGCTTTGCGGATGCTGGTGTTCTGGGCCTTGATAATTTTGATAGGGATGAGTATTCCAGGCTCAAAGCATCTGCGTTATATTGTGGCTGCAATTCCGGCGATGGGGTTGATTGCGGCTTGGATTTTTGTTAATCCCGATAAGTTGATCGCGTTTGAATTGTTGCAGCGGATTTTCTTTCTGATCGCGCGGTATTTGCCGTTTGCCGGTTTTGCCGGTATTCTGATTACTGGCGTTATTCTGGAGCTGGTCGGCGTTGATCTGGGGTTGCCGGTGATTTTGCCTGCGATGTTGTTGCTGCTTTTGTGCGGAATGGTGCTTTATTGCCGAAAATATACTTCAGGTGATACGAAGTCGCTGCTTTTTCTGATGGTGGCAATCGGGTGTATGGCGGTGGTCAAGATCATGGTTGTGGAACCAGTGGAGAATTTTCGTGAAACATCCCGCGCGTTTGCCGAGCGTGTGGATTTGTTCCGGGGCGACAAGGAAGTGTGGTTTTTCAGTTTAGGCCCTGACAGTGATGAATTCAAGTATCTGGTAAACATTTCACCGGAACGTCGTTTTATCGGGAAATACGTCTATGCCGGAGAAGATGCCGTTTCCAAGCCGCTGCCGGAAAAATCGATGGTGGAGGTGAAGAAAAGCCGCAAGGAACAGCTGATGGATAAGCTTCTGGCAATGTTTCCAGATGACCAACCCGGAAAATTTTCCGCGGTTCGGCCGATTTTCAAGTATGTCGGCGGCTATCAGACCATGATGTCGTCGCCGGAAGGAACAATCTTTCTAAGCCGTAAAAAGCGATTCGACTCAATTCCCGAGGGGTATCGTGCGCGTCTGGAAGTAGTTTTGTCGGGGCGGCTTGGACATCAGGAATGCGTGGCATTCCGGGTAAAGACGAAAAAATAATATTCTTCGGCAGTGAATTCCGTGTGAATCGGAAGCTGTTGCGCAACTGTGAACGGGACGGACGTTCCGCCAGCCAGATCCTCCGATGAATATATTGATATTCTCCGCGTTAGAAACATTGTGGGTGGTAAACCCTCTTCCGACGCGGATTTGTGCGCGTAACACAACAACAGGCATGGAAGAAAATGAAAACTCGCAATCCGGGAACATACCCAATCACAACAACAGCTGTCCGGCTTATATATGGCTGCCTTGCTGTTATTATGGTATGGGCAACGACATTGACTGCGGGAGACAAACCTACGGTAAGGGTCGCCTCGCTGAGTCCCTGCATAACTGAAATCATCTGTCTGCTGCAGCAGGATAATTCCCTGGTCGGGCGCAGCAGCGCCTGTGATTACCCTGCGTCGGTTACTAAAGTCCCGGTTGTCGGTAATATGGGTATTCCGTTCATGGAGCGTCTGGCGGCGCAGAAGCCGGACTATCTGTTGACTTCAGGCTTCAAGGACATCGGCGAGAAGAAAACGCTTGAAAGTCTGGGTATAAAAGTAGTTGTAGTGCCGGCTAAAACGATTAAAGATTATCTGCAGGCAGTGAAGACTGTAGGGGAGATATTGAACTGCCGGGAAGCGGCGGCGGCTGAGATCGAGCGTTTTTCCCGGCAATTGAACGAATTTGAACAGCTTGTGGCGCAGGATGGAGCGCAGAAGCGGCGTGTCTTTTTGGAGATATGGGCTAAACCGCTGATGACTTGCGGTGGAAAAAGTTTTCTTAACGAGATGATCGAATATGCGGGCGGGATAAATATTGCGGCGGGGGAGGGGCGTGAATACTTTTCCTGTTCGGAAGAGTGGGTGATAACGCAGAATCCGGAAATAATCATAGCTCCGGGGATGGGGGCGGGTGAAAGCGCCAAGATCGCGTCGCGCCGTGGTTGGGAGTCAATTGATGCGGTTACCCGCAATCAGATTTTTACCGGTCTGGATCAGAACTTGATTTTCCGTCTTGGTCCACGAACTTTAGAGGGCATTGCAATCCTGCGAGAATGTATTGCCGGCAAACCGTTGGAGAAGGCTGAATGAGAAAAAAGGGGATACTGAAAGAACCGTTATTCTGGTGCATCTGGCTGATCCCGTTACTTTTTATCACCTATCTGTGTTGCGGTTTTTATCCGATTGGTTTGAAAG
>QKAL01000248.1 GCA_003246475.1 Lentisphaerota bacterium | reverse complement strand
TCTGGGATTATTTGTGGCGTCATTGCTATGCAAACCGATGGCGGTAAGTCTGCCGTTGTTATTTATCTGCGTGGAGCTGCAGCAGTGCAAGGACTGGCGTTTGCCCGTGAAATTTTTTCTGCGCCTGCTGCCATTTTTTCTGGCTGCCGCCGTGATTGGGGTTGTTACTACGCAGGTTCAGGTAATTGCCACTGAGCATTTCCCGCACCCGTTGCGGCAGGTTCTGGTGATAATACATAATCTGGTCTGGTATTTGAGAACAACCTTCCTGCCGTTTGGATTGCGGACGATTTATCCTCTGATTGTGTTCACTCCCGGTGTAGTGGCAGGGATTTCATTTTTTTATTTTGGCGCGGCGGGACTTTTGTTTCTGTTATACCGGAGATTCGGCAAGTCATTTTTGTGTTGGACATTGTTGCCCCCGATTCTGGCATTTCTGGTGATGCTTGCCCCAGTTGCAGGAGTATTCCAGCTGGGGTCAATAGACTATGCTGACCGCTACAGTTATCTGCCGTCGCTGGTTATATGGCTGGTGGTTGCTCTGGTGGCAGTACGGCTTGGGAGCAGGTTTTCCCGGGTGTTAAAACCGTTGGGCGTGGCGGTGATGATCTGCTATCTGCTAATGCTTGTGGGGATATCCTGGGAACGGATGTCATCATGGAAAGATTATTATACGGTGCTGCAAGACGCCTGTTCCCGCCGCCCAGCCAATTTCATTGCCGTGGCAAATCTTGGCATTTATGAAGAGGACCACGGTAATTTTGCGCGCTTGCCCGAGCTCGCGGAAACATTGCTCGTTGATCTGCCTCCCGGAGCTTCGGTGGAGCATGTGGCATCAACAAGGTTGTTGGCCGACTATTTCCATGCGTCGCTGCTGGAGCGAATGAATCACAGGGCGGAGGCACGGGTGATTTATGAGCGTATCAGTACCGTACTGGCTCGCCATACGTTGTTTATCGATGTTTTTTTTGTACGAACAAATTCCCGTCTGGCACATTTTGCGGTGATGTCCGGCCAAAAAGAACTTGCCGGAACGTATCTTGATCGACTGAGCGACGCTTATTCTGAAAATGAGTCCGAACACTTTTTCTTCCGGGGTTTAAAGAATTTTTATTGTGGTGATTATGCTGCTGCTGCTGCTGCTTTTAGACGGGCACAGGCAATTTCACCGCAGGACCGAAAGATAGAGTATAACCTTGCCGAGGCGGAAAAACGTCAGAGGCAGGGCAGTACGGGAACTCACTGATTGCCACGGAACTTCAGTGTGATCTGATCTTTTTTCATGCCGATGTCCAGCCGACCGCCATTTTTAAGATCCCCGAAAAGGATTTGTTCGGCGGTCTTCTCGTGCAGTTCGTGGCGGATCAGGCGTTCGAGCGGGCGCGCTCCCATTTTGGGGTCGAAACCGTGAGAGGCAAACCACTTTACCGCAACCTCCGAGATAGACATTTCGACGCGTTTGGCGATAAGTTCCAGAGAGAACATCCGGATGAACTTTCTTACGATCCGTTCCATCAGCTCTGCGGTCAGGGCGTTAAAATAGACGATCCGGTCGAGTCGATTGCGAAATTCCGGGCTGAAGAATTTTTCCACTTCCTTCTGAGTCCGCAATTCCATCTGGCCTTCGCCGGCGAAACCGATCAGGTTGTTGTCGATGGTTCTGGCTCCGACGTTGCTGGTCATGATAATGATCGCGTTGCGGAAATCCGCCTTTCTGCCGTTGTTATCGGTCAGCGTACCGTAGTCCATGATCTGGAGCAGGATATTGTAAATATCCGAATGCGCCTTTTCGATTTCGTCGAGGAGCAATACACTGTGCGGCGCCTTGATCAGCGCCTCGGTCAACAGTCCGGATTGTTCGAACCCGACATATCCCGGCGGACTTCCGATGAGTTTTGACACTGTATGTTTTTCCGAATATTCGCTCATGTCGAACCGGAGGAAGTTGATGCCGAGATGCGAAGCAAGCTGTTTTGCCAGTTCGGTTTTGCCGCAGCCGGTCGGGCCGCAGAACAGGAAGGAACCTACCGGTTTCTCCTTGTTGCCGATTCCCGCGCGAGATACCTTAATGGAAGAGACCACCAGCTCAATGGCGGAATCCTGTCCGAATACCACACCTTTCAAGTCGCCTTGCAGCGAGCCCAGCAGTGTCAAATCGGAAGATGATACCTTGGCTGGGGGAATATTGACCATTTCCGCCAGTGTTTCCTCAATGTCGCGCACGTTGATGACAGTTTTACGGCGACGGTCGCGCAGGGAGTTTTTAGCCCCGGCCTCGTCGATGATGTCGATGGCTTTGTCGGGCAGGAAACGGTCGTTCATATACCGGGCGGCCAGAATCGCGGCCTGCTCGAGTGCGTTGAAAGAGTATTTAACGCTGTAATGTTCTTCATAATACGGTTTCAGACCCGCAAGGATACGGACAGTAGCGTCTACTGAAGGTTCTTTGATATCGATTTTCTGAAACCGGCGACTGAATGCCTTATCCTTGAGGATGTGGTTTTTATAGTCGTCATAAGTACTTATGCCGATGCATTTTATCTCGCCGCTATTGAGGGCTGGTTTCAGGATGTTTGATGCATCAAGTGCACCGGTACTGACGGCTCCTGCACCCACGACCGTATGGATCTCATCAATGAAAAGAACGGCGTTTTCGAGCTTTCTGACGTCGTCAATGACTTTTTTCAAACGCTCCTCAAATTCGCCCCGAAATTTTGTTCCCGCCACCAGACGGCCCATGTCCAGTGCCCATATGGTCACTTCGCGCAGTTTTTCCGGTACTTTCTGCTGGGCTATTTTCAGGGCAAGTCCCTCGACGATTGCGGTCTTGCCAACGCCGGCCTCTCCTACCAGCACCGGGTTGTTCTTTTTCCGGCGGCACAGAGTCTGCATGACGCGGTCGAGTTCCTGCTCGCGCCCGATAATCGGGTCGATGTTGCCGATACGGGCCTGGTGAGTCAGTTCCGTGGCGAAACGGCTCAAATAACGGGGTTGTTCTCCGTTCTGCCCGTTTGTTGCTTCATCGGATTCTCCTTCCTCGTCTTCGAAAGAGATGAACTCGAAATTGTTGAAATCAGAAGATGCGTTGTCTGGCAACTCGGCTTCGTAATTGCCGTGGGATATTTCCTTGATGACCTCGTATCGGGTCAGACCTGCCTGATGCAGACAATAACATGAGGTGGAATTCTTTTCATCAAATATCGCTACTAGAATATCGAAGACATCCACGACATTTTTTTCCGCGGACATCGCCATATTGAACGCCCGGCTGATGATTCGTGAAAAGGCCACCGATTCTACCGGAGGAGAATGAAAATTGAATGATTCTACCTTCTGGCGGAAAAATTTCTCCAGCAGGTCTTTGATGATGCTGTGGTCTACGTTGAGATTGCTGAGGAGCTGCCTGATACGGTCATCCTGTATGAGCATGAAAAGGATATGTTCGGACAGGATATATTCATGCCCGCGTTCTGCTGCGGTTTCCCCGGCGGAGATAAGAATGTTATTCAGATCGGGACTTACTTCCGGCATTTCGCTCAAGATTATGTCTCCTCCATTGTACAGCGAAGCGGAAAGCAGTGCTTTTCCGCCATGGCTTCCACCTGTTTGATCTTTGTCTCCGCAATTTCAAACGGGTAGACACCGGCGATGCCCCGGCCGTTTTTATGAACTTCGAACATGATATTCTGCGCCTCGTCATGGCTGCGGTGGAATACCACCATCAAGATCATAATAACGAAATCCATGGTCGTATAGTTGTCATTGATCAGAATGACCCGGTATGACGATGGTTCCTTGACCTCTATGCGCTCAAGTAATTGTTCTTTCAGCTCATTCATAAGATGCTTCGCCTTAGAGGCTCAGATTCCCTTTTTTGTCTGTTACCCTTTTGAAAACATGAATGTCTAATAATATTATCGCCATAAACAGGAAAAAAGTCAACATCCTGAGGTGGCAAACCATTGAAATAACGGGGTTTTCCGCTATCGGATCAATTGGCCGGAGCCAGACAGGAACGGATTTTCGTGTTCAGCGCGGTGTTCTCATAGTTACCGGAAAATATTTCCGCCCCTTGCCCGACTGCAGTGGTTTTGACATCGGCGGCGGAGTGGCTATTTCCAGCTTTCCATTCGATACCATGTGATACCGGTACGAATTGTCTTTTCAGAGCTGCTGCTGCTGCCTTCAGTTTGTCGAAACTCTGTTTTTCATGCATCAGTTTTACGCTCTTTTCCGCATTGACGACCGTCAGCCCTCCAGTCTCGTGGTCAGCGGTAACGACGATGAGGGTGTCGTCGGGGTGTTGCTGATAGAATTTATAAGCTTCGGAGACGGCATCGTCAAAGGCGATCACTTCAGCAATGGCTGCAGCGCCGTCGTTGGCGTGACAGGCCCAGTCGATTCTGCCGCCTTCCACCATAATAAAGAATCCTTTGGGATTTTCAAGGGCTTTAATCGCTTTGGCGGTGAGTTGGGGAAGGTTGAAGCCGTTGGCCGGAGTCTCGTCGATGACGTTGGTCATATCGCGGTAGATGAATGTCTTGCCGGACGCATCTACCGTGGAGAGGTCTGTCGGGAATGCTACAACTTTATAACCTTTGTCGTTCATGAGGGAAAGTATTTTACTTGCTTTGACGGGGTCGACGGAAGTATCCTGTCCGGTCTTTTTCATGTTGTTTTTTATCTTGTCGCTGTCGGATGTGATGAGGGTGCATCCACCGAAGAAATCGAACCCGCTGTCGGCCATCATCATGGCGATGGCGTCATAGTCGCCGCGGCTGTCGCAGTGGGCGTAAAATGCGGCCGGGGTGGCATGGTTTAAAGGTACGCTGGATATGATGCCGACTTTCATCCCCTGTTTTTGGGCTTGCACTGCAATACTGTCTACCTGTTCCCCTTTCGCGTTCATACCGACTACGCCGTTATTGGTCTTGACCCCGCAGGCCAGCGCGGTTCCGGCGGCGGCGGAATCGGTGACGGCGTCGTTGGCGGAGGCGGTCCGGGTCATGCCATGAACCGGAAGCTGGTTGATAAGCAATTTTTTTCCGGCGGCCGTTTCAGGCAGCTGTCGTTGATGGCATCCCATTCCGTCACCAATGAATAGAAAGACGTATTTGACCGGTTTCCCACAGTAAAGCGTATTGTTGTCTTCAGCAGAAACGAATGCGGCGGTTAGGGAAATGACGAAAAAAAGTAGTATTTTCTTCATGATTATGGTATTTCCTGATATTTTAAATTTTGATGACTGACATGAACAAACGCTTTAAGATAATCCCTCCGGATAATGATGCAATATCAGAATATGATAAAAAGATTGGTTCATGGGAAAATAATTTTTTTTGAGCTTGGTAATGGGGTTTTCAAACTAAAGTTTAACTAAATTATAAGATAAAAACGGAGTGATTTGTTGAGTTTTGCTTTTTCAGCGTTATATTTACTATCGCACGAGAACTATCAAAGAGGCAATAGTGTATATTTATGAAAATTAGCTTTTTAGACTATCTGGACAAAAAAGGTATTTTGTTTCTCACCGGTGACACGAAAGAAGAAGTTCTGTCGGTAATGATTTCACGTGCCTCGGAGTTGTGCCGCGTTCCGGTAGATATTCTCAAGGAGTCGGTGTGGGATCGGGAACGCAAGGTCTCTACGGGCCTTGGAAACGGTCTGGCTCTGCCGCATGTGCGACTGACAAAATTCGGTGAACCGCTGGTGCTTATCGGTATCAGTAAAGATGGTATTGAAGACTATGAGACTACCGATGAAACCACGATCGATCTGGTCGTGATGCTGATTGCCGACGGTTGCGACACCGATTTGTATCTGGAGCTGATGAAGAGCGTTATCCTCAAACTGAAAGCCCGTAAAAATATTGATGCGATCAAGGCTTGTGCCAAAGATCCAGCGGCGGTATTTAATCTTCTGCAACGCCTCTGATCCTTTCCGACCGGGAGCGGGAGGTTGCGTCTGCGGTGTGTTTATGTTTTTTTGCCTGTTCCGGATTTTTGCCCGTTTTTTTCGGGTTTCCGGAATATTCTTTATTCGACATGACTCATAAATGATAATCGGAGCGGCAGATGTTGTCGCGAAGGAGAGAAAATGATTGGACTTTGTGCTACTTTGAAGGCCCGCCCGGGCAAGGAGAAGGAACTGGAAGCTGTTTTACTGGTTATGGTCAATAACGCAAAACAGGAAAAAGGCACGGTTCAGTACATTCTTCATACCGCCGATGACGATCCTTCCACCTATTTCTTCTACGAACAGTATGTGGACGAGGCTGCGCTTAATCACCATGCCTCGACTGATTATTTCAAAGAAAGATTCAGCCAGGCGGAAGCTCTGTTGCGCGAAGCGGTAGGTATTGCCACCTATAAGATATTGGCGGCAAAGTAGTATTCCGGTTTGAAAAGGTGGTGATGACGTTCGGGATATTTTTACCGGTATGTTTTTATATTGCCGGAACCGGCAGACATCAAAAAAAGCCAATCTGGTGATTTATGAATATAAAAGCAATCCGTAAAAACCTGGCAAAGCTAAGATCTAACAATCAACTGGCCCTATATTTGGGGATTTCCATGTTTCTGTCCACCATATTCATGGAGATGATTGACGATTCCGGGCAACTGTTGAAAAAGGTCAATGCAATTACAGGCAATCTTTCTTATGTCAGTTTTTTACTGATGCTCTGGGGCGGGTTCAACTGCTGGCATGTCCGCAGGATCACGAAGTCGCTGGACGCTGTTGCTACTGCCGGGAGTGAGGATTAATAATGACCTTTGTTGCGGATTCTAGCCTTATGGTCAAACTACTGTTTCGTGATCGTCGCAGGAAACTTCGGCAGGATTTTAAACGCGAGTTGGCCACGGTCTCCGGGGCAGAGTCTGAAATAATCCGTCAGCGGTTCCGGAGTAAATATCGCGAATTGGATGAAGAATATCGAGTGGCTGTTAAGTCTCTTCCGAATGATTCGTTCCGATTGTGAATTTGGGAAAATGTTTTTTGAAATTGATTCCCGATTGCCAATAAATTGGAGAATACATTATTTCCCCCTCCTGACATGTGTTTTTACTGGCGGTTTCCCGGGCTTCCATCTGTATTAGCGCAGTTTTCCCGGCTTGACCCGAGATGAGTTTGAAGCCATTAAAAAACATGGTCGGAAATGACAAGTTCGGCAGAAATTTTCCCCTGGGGTTTGTATTGGTTCCGGCATGACATTATTTTACCGATAACAACTTTTGCGAGGAATAAGTGCTGATCCCATTTCTGAACACAAACCGGCGTAAACCAGGCGCGGCCATCTTTATGAGCGGCAGCGGCAGCAACGCGGAAAAACTGCTTGAACAGCAGCGTCAGGACAGTCCGTGGCAACCGCTGGTACTGGTTACCGACCGACCTGAAATCAGCCGTGCCCGTGAGCTGGCGGCACGCTTTGGACTGCCGCTGATTGAACACGACATTGCCGTGTTTTACCGTGAACGCGGAGAAAACAAAGTTACCCTGCTGTCGGAATCCGGTCGGCGCATTCGTTCGGAGTGGACCGAATCCTTGCGGGGTAAGCTTGCCGCTTTTCAGGTGGACTTCGGTATCCTTGCGGGGTTTGTTCCTCTATCCAATATCACCTCTGATTTTCCCTGCCTTAACGTGCATCCGGGAGATCTTACCTATATCAAGGAGGGCAGCCGCTACCTGGTGGGATTGCACAAAGTGCCACTGGAGCGGGCGTTGTTGGACGGTCTGTCTTATCTGCGCTCAAGTGTGATTATCGCGCAGGCTTATACCGGGCAGGGGGGAGAAATGGATTCCGGCCCCTTGTTGGGCATATCTGCTCCGGTTGCTGTTGATTGGAATGGGTATTCCCATACGGATATAATGAAAATTTATTCTGGACGTACCGCGCAGCGGCCGTCTGGAGGTTACCGCGATTTGCTTGACGAGCTTGCCGATCTCAATCTTGAGCGACTAAAATGTCAGGGCGATTGGGTTTTGTTTCCACCGGTCGTAGATGAATTTGCCCGGGGTAACTATGCACTGGACGATTCCGGTAGGCTCTATTATAAGAATAATGGGGCATGGCGAAAGATCCTTACCGTTGAATACGGTCAAAAAGGCGAAAAGCATCTCATTCCAGACTGATTATCCGTGGCTTTTTTTCTTGTCAGGAGTACGTATTGCCGCAAAAATCATACCGACCAGCAGCAGGGTGCCGGTAAGAGAGCTGCCGCCATAGCTGAGCAGCGGGCAGGTCAGTCCGGTTACTGGAAATAGAGTGACGTTGACGCTGATATGAATGAATGCCTGTATACAGATCATGATTCCACCGCAGAAGATAAAACCCCGGCGTATCGGATCCGGGTGACTGCTTCCGATGCGCAGGCATAAAACTGCGATCATGACAAAGAGCACGACTGTGATGATGCCGCCGATAGCGCCCGTGGTTTCTGTCATGGCGGCAAACGCTGAATCGCAATATGAATATGGTAAATAGGCGTTTGACCACAACGCCTCTCCAGTTCCCCTTCCGGTCATTCCCCCGCTGGCCATGGCATAACGCAGTTGCAAGGTGTGCCATCCCGTTCCAAACGGGTCGTCTTCCGGATATAAATATCCCTGAAAACGTCGCAGTACATAGGGTTGTGACAAGGCAATGGCAGCTAAAGGCATAAAGACAACCGCCATACCGCTTAGAAGCCATTTGATCTTTCCCGCATAGATCCAGAATACCATCGCAGTAATGGCGCCGTAGACCAGTATCGTTCCAAAATCCGGTTGCAGTACCAATGGCAGTGAAAAGACGATGAAGCAGGTTAACAGCATGAAGGCACATTTTCGCGTGTCGACGGCGGATGCCGCCAGACGGCAGATGAGCAACAGATATATCGGTTTGCCCAGTTCCGACGGTTGAAAGTAAATTCCGCCTAGGTCATACCAGCCGCGCATGCCGTTGATTTTAATGCCGCAGAACCATACCAGCAACAGCGGCAGCAGTATTAATCCCGCTAAAATGAATGCGTGGCGATAGATGCGGTCAAAGTCGGTAAGCAGCGCCAGCATGATTACCAGTACTCCTACGCCGCACCAGATGAGCTGCTTCCAGCCGAATATCTCTCCTTCACCGCTGATGCTGCTGGAACTGTATATGGTGAATCCTCCCCATGTCAGCAGGGTCAGCAGTATCAGTATCAGCCAGATTTCCGATTGTATCAGGGGGCTGGTCTTGTTCACTTGCTCAAATCCTTTTCCGGAGCGTTTGTCAGGTTGACGTTAAGTCCATTTTGCGGCGGTGTTACCACCTGCCATGATCCGGGAATCCATTGGCCGTGACGCGAAACCATTACTTTATAGGTGCCGTCTTTGCCAGATAAAACCGTGTTGTATTTCTTTTCCAATCCCGAGATGCCGGTGAGTATGCCGTTGATCCAGGCGACTTCACCAATACTTTTACGTAATTCTGGCTCGTCGCGGACGATTCGCTCCACGCGGGATGTCAGCTGAATTTCCGGATACTTTTTTTGCAACTCGATTGCCATTTCAACCTGTTCCGGATTGAGCCCGCTACATAACAGGTGCGGTATCTGAACATCTGACAGCGATTGATAATTTTTGGGGTAGATGGCGTTCAATTCCTGAAACAGCTCTTTGCCGCGCTCAACTGAAATCATCCGCGAAAGTATGATGGCGTATTTTTTTTCGCTCCATGCGAGTGGAGTTCCCTTGTCACTGATTATCTGGCCCCGTAGTGCGGAGTAAGTACCGGTACGCCAGGCAAGCTTACGGCTTTCGTCAAGATATTTGCCTCTTTGCAGGAAGGTATAATTAAACAGGAAAACGCAGATAATAAGAGCCCATGCCGACAGCCCGATAATTATCAGGCCAGTCCTCTTTTTCATTTGCTCCCTATCGAGTTCCATATTTACTCCCACTTCATGGACGGACAACCAGGTCCGGCATCGGCGCCGTGATTATGAGGAAAATCACTCGTGAGATTCGGAACAGGCGGATTGAATCATCAGATCGGGGTGCTTTTCGGCAATACGGCGCCATTCGACCTGACTTCCCGCAGTCGTTCCGGCAACGGTCTTTTCGGCGAATGTGACTTTCGAAGATACAGTCAGTGTCGGCGCAATACTTTTTCCCACCTTCATGCCGCCCAGAAAAAACAGGCAGACAAAGATAAGGCCGGCGGCCAGAATCAGATTAATAGTTCCGGTGAATTCTCTGTTTTGACGCTGTTTCATTTTCATATCCCCTTGATTCCTTCATTATTAACCGCACTTAAATCCGCTGCCATTTCCAATTCCCCTTTTTGCAGCAGATGAGTGTTGATATCCTGCAATTCCTGTTCCCAGCGTTGCGCATTCCATATTTCTATGCCGATTTCCACCCCGACCAGATATACTTCAGTTCCCGGCAACAGTTCCGCGTTGCCGCGATATGCTTGTGGTATGGTCAGACGTCCCTGCCGGGTAATCTGATCAGGTTGACTGAGCGCCCCGAAGCTGCGCAAGATCCTGCGCTGTACTAAGCTGAGCCCCGCTTTTTCCGCTGCCTGGCCGACGCTGGCCCGCATTTGCTGATATACGTCTTCCGGGTATACGGCTACCGCACCCTCCGGCAGGCTGTGTATTACCACATCTCCACCGCAGCGCTGTAGAAAATCTTCGATGAAACGCGGACTGAGCTTTACTCGTCCATTGGCGTCAATCGAACATTTTTCCTGTCCGCAAAAACGCAACATAGATCATGATTCCCTTGTTCCAATATATTCCATTATAATCCATTTTATTCCAAAAATCAATAAAAAATGCTGAAATAATGAAAAAAACTTAAAATATAATGGGATGTCGCATGTGGATTGGTCATGGCTGAATTTTTAATGTGTTTGGATATGTGATAGGAAATAACAACGTTCTGGCGAGGGGACATGGTGATTTTCCGGTTGTTGTTTTCTGTGTCCGCCTATCGATATGTTCCTGTTTTTATATATGGGATTTTGCAATTATTTCGATTATGATGTTTTTTTGTGTGTAAAAATATGATAATATATTCGCAAAAAAAATGATTTTTGGTGAATAAGACTAAAGCCGCAGAGCACTTTGACCGATATTATATATCTTGTAGATGTTTTAAAAAAAATATTGTGATTGGGGGTATTGCTTACTTTTATTTGCTTTTTTAATGTT
>QKAL01000289.1 GCA_003246475.1 Lentisphaerota bacterium | reverse complement strand
CGTTCGGGTCGGGGTTGGCGTTGAGAGCTCGCGACACGACCGAGTGCGACAGATTCAGTTCTCTGGCAATATCTTTGATCGTTATCATAAATTCACTCCTGCGCAAACGTGTGTTTTGTTGAAGTATAAATTACAAGTATCTCAGCAAAAAATCAATGATCATTTGGATTTTTTTACATAAATATACGACAATTGAGTGGGAGTTGAACCATTACAGCATATGTCTCGCAGGGTATAAAAACTCATCCGGCAAGATTTTACCGTTTTCATAATGATAATGGCTGTCTTTTCAAAAGTTATGGACTTGATTTCCATGATCAGACAATAGGAACCCCTCCTGGCATTCGTCGGAATAAAGGGGGATAAGCAAGAAATCAGTCAAGTGGCTTGGCGGTAATAATATTTCAGGAGTCCGACCGGACGTTCTTTCTAGCGGATTTTCCCGGTAACGATTCCGACCGTCCCGGATGGAAACGGAATGATATTATCCAGTCCTTGATGGTTACGTCCTTGGTGAAAAATGAGCGACATATTCTTTTAGGGAATGAGACGGTGCCTTCTTTCCGAACATTACCTGACGGTCAATGATCTCTTTTTCACCGATTTCACCCAACGTTCCGCGTAGGCATTCAAATTGGGAGACTTCGCCGGCAGATTGACCGGTTTCCCATACGAGTTGCTCATTGATGTCCAGTTTCAAAAGCTGGACGAGCAGCAATTTTGCTGCTCGCCAGAAATCCTTTGTCATCGTGAAAACACTCCTGCCATTTCATCAAAAAGCAGGAGTATATAATCGGAACTCATCATAATAAAAAGTTCAAGAAGGCATTGAATTCCGCCCCAGTTCTAATATTTGTATCGCACTGGCGGCGGCAACCGGGACGCAAAAGCCGGAAGCATCAACGACTTTCGAAACCGGATCCCTTTCTGATCATTTCGGCTACTCGCACAACTTCAACAGCTTCCTCAATCTTAATCGGAAACGTTTTACCGTTGCGAATGCTCTCATAGAGCGGCGCCCAAATATTGGCGGGGTCGGTGTAGCCGCTGGACGGTTCGACCATGATGGTATTACGCCGCCATTTAAGCGTTTCCCCGCTACCGAAATAATTGGTCAGTGGCGGTGATTCGCGCTTGGCGGTGATCTCAACCAGATTCTGATTCGGATCGAGATATTTCAACTGTAAATCCTGCTCGTTTGTGCTGATCAGTGAACCGCGGGTACCGTAAACAGTATAGACCGGACTGGGCAACGCCACGCCGCCGCTGATTTCGATGTCCACTACCCGGCCGTTTTCACCTTTGAGGATAACTTTGAGATGGTCTTCCGCATCACCGACCGCCGCGATTTTTTTCAGATCGCGCCAGATTTCCTTGACCGGGGATTCGAGAAATTGCAGCGCGTGGTCAATCAGATGAGGTCCCCAGTTATTGAGCTGGCCGCCTCCGCAGTCAATAATAGTCTGCCAGTCGTTACGCCGATCATAGCCGTGACGGCACAATTTGATTTCATAAACTTCGCCCAGTAAACCACTTTTCATGATCTCCATAATATGTTGGAACGCCGGTTCGAAGCGACGGTTGTGACGGCAGAACAATTTGCCGGGATATTTTTCCGCCGCGTCCTTCAGCTTTAAAGCATCGGCATAACAAAGCGCTATTGGTTTTTCGATAAACACAAATTTGCCGGCCGTCAGTGCCTGCAACGCATATGCAGTATGTTCCGGTGAACGTACCGCCACGGAAACCAGTTCAATCTCGGGATCGGCCAGAAATGCGTCGCCGTCCGTGTAACCATTACATTTGAACCGGTCTACCATCATTTTAACGCGGTCAGGTTCGATATCACAGGCTGCGACAATTTCAAATTTATCGGCATATGATCCAATTTCATTGGTGTGCATGCTCCATCCGGCCCGACCGATACCCCAGATCCCGACTTTGATTTTCTTCGTCATTTTTTTGCTCCTTAAAAAATCTATCTATTGCTAAAACCACCATTAACCAAATACTTATAGCTGATGCCCAAGTCACCAACCGGGTCCTGCAAATGGGTATCATGTTCAACATGTACCCAGCCGTTGTAACCACATTCGACCAATGCGGCCATGACGGCGAGATTGTCCGGACCGGCATTACCGCCGCCGATCTCGCAGAAACGCAGTCTGTCCCACCAGCGATCCAGCCCGATGGTCTGGTCTTTGATTTCGATGCCCTTAAGATGGACGGCGCAGAGACGTTTGTGATATTTCCTGACGATTTCCACCGGATCGCCGCCGGCGGCCGCGAGATGTCCGGTGTCCAGCAACAGCGACACTCCCGGACATTTGTCCATAAAATCTTCCAATTCCTGCTGATTTTCGATTCGTTGCCCGAGGTGGTTGTGAAGTCCAGCCTGTAATCCCCACCGGGAACAGGCTTGCGCAAAACGATTGGCACGGCGACAATAAGTCGAGAAATCGACATTCCTCCCGGAATCGCCGACGTTCAGCCATACATACGATTTACCGAGACCGGCGGTCCATTCAATACCTGTCTGAACACTTGGTCCGCGACAAGTGGCAAAGTCCATTCCTAGTTTACGATATCGACCGGCCTTATTCAGCGCATCGGATGGGCTAACCGCCTCAAGGCGTTCCGTTCCGTCAAACCCGATCGCCCGCAGTTCTTCCAATCGTAGTTCAATGTCGTAAAGACCGCCGTCCCAAACGTTCATTCCGTAATCTGCAATTCCAAATTTCATGTATGGATTACTCCTGTTACTACTATCATATTGTGTTAAGTATACTGTGTATAATGCAGAAGTAAATGTAGCATTTAATCATTATTTTGTGTTATTTGATCATGATTATTGGCTTGAAAAATTAACTTGGCAATGATAAGTTGTTTTAGCAAACAGCATAAGGTGTCGGTATAATTATGAACTATTTTGACGGAGTTAACTTTATCTGCTGGGGAGAATGCCGGGAATACACAAGTCATG
>QKAL01000208.1 GCA_003246475.1 Lentisphaerota bacterium | reverse complement strand
AGCGCTGGGGCCGGGCAATAGCGGGCAAAGACCTGATTTCCTTCGACGAAGACGATTTCGGCCGCTATTGAGCCGTCGTGAATAAAGAATAAGACACCGGCCGCGGGAGAAAAATCTGCCGCGGCCGTTTTTTATCGCGGGAATTACCCGATTGCCTTTGCCAACCGCCGGTTAATCTCCCGACGCACGTTCAAAAAGTCTTCCGGCGAACGCGGATATGAGTTAACAGTCAATACAGCCCCAATGGCATCTTCCAGACATTTGACGGCGGCAGTCCGCCCGATCAACGATTCCAGCAACAACATCACACGCTGATCCTGAATGGCCTCACACATCAGTTCATGGCGAATCGAGTCAAGCGGACCGTCTTCTCCCGGATATACCAGAAACGGATCTCCGGCAGGAAATAGTGCCCCGGCATCAGGACAACTGAATGGATCGATAACACGCTTTGATAATCTTGAGAACCAGAAATTGTATCCCCAATGCAGAAATCCTTTGAGATCGTATTTATAAAGCTGAAACCCTAATATTCTGGTTCGTTCCCCGGAATAATTCATAAAACGGTTGGTGGTGACCGTGGAAGGAGCACAACAGTAATAGGTCCAGAGGTCGGGAATACCCTCCCGCACAAAATCCTCAAGGGAACTTATAACCGGTACAGGATGAGGACAAAGACCATTACGGTAATACTCCAGATGCGACATGGCATCCATAATCTTAAATCCCCCGAGTTCACGCCGGATCACCTCGCCAGCCTTTCGATAATCATCAAGTATGTCCACTCCAGGCTCATCGGAAATATGGAAACAGCACTGCGACCGGATTCCCATATGATCAATAAACCGGACCAGATTCTGAAGAAACACAGCTAAAAACGTTTGATATTCCTCACTCATGGCATCGGTATGCCAGCCAAACATCTTTTCCTCTCTTCCATCATGCCGGACAACAATTTTGGGCGCATGTTTGGCCCCCCATTGAGTATAAAGATGGGAAAACTCAAAATATCGCAGCCCGCAATTCAAAGCCGTGGCAATCCAGCGTTCCAGCCGGGAAAAATCGAATATGAACTGATTATCCCTGACACAGACATCGACCAGTTGAACCGTGGGACGTTCAGAGCCGACCTCAGTATCCAAGGGCGGCGTAAAAAGCGGCGTCAATATCTGGTTGATACCGTGTTCCGCCATGTTCTGAAAGTATTTCTCCAGCAACTTCCAATGACGTTCGCTCCACACATCTGCCTGATGAAGCGCGGCAACGCAGTCAGCATAAAACCATTCGGTACGGATCAGGCTCTGATCCGGCAGCCGGGCCGGCACCACTTCAAATTCAAACGTTATCTTCTCGCTGATATTCTGTTCCGGCTTGGACAACGTTATCGTCACCGGGTAAATCGCCGCAGGACAATCCGCCGGAATCCGGAGAGTAATCCATATGCTGCGCCACTGAAAAGGAAAAAATGTCAGTTTTTCCGGCATCGACAGAAGAGGATCGGGAAATAACCCCGGAGACCGGGTTATGACATTATCATCAAATTCCCAATTGACCAGCTGAACCGGAACCAGCCCAACCTGACGAAGCGTAATATGGTCGCGAAGAGGCGACTCACAATCCCAGGCAACGTCAAGGCAATGGATATCAGCAGAGTAAGCCAGCTGAAAAGAGAGTACTTCCCCTTGCAAAGCACTTGCCGCTTTATATTCCGGACCGGCGGGGGGAGTTTCCCATGGCATCACTTTGGACAAAGAAGAAAGCTGTTTTAATTTTATCTCCATAAATTCCTCGATTATTAATAATACTATTCTGATCAGGCGGTGTTGCCAATCACCAGCTTGGCGGATATCTCTATTGTTGCCGCCGTCTCACCGTCAATCATTTTTCGAACCATTTCAACCAATTCCTGCCCCACTTGCTCCCGCATCAGATCCACGGTAGTCAGGTGTGGCAATCCAGGAAAAACCTCGCCGATGTTATCAACTCCGGTTACGCCAAAATCCGGAATTTTGCGCCCCATTCTTTCTGCTGCCTGAACAACCCCCATCGCGCGCAAATCCGAGGAACATACCACTGCGGTCACCTCCGGATTGGCCGCGATAAACTTTGCTGAATCAACCACCGCCTCTTCTACACGACCTGAAGAAAACACACTCCATTCCGCGGGAACGGAAATCTTTGCCTCGCGCAAAGCACGGCAATACCCTTGGTGGCGCGAAGATTCACGATAGTCGCCGAAAAACGCAATATTACGGTGACCACGCCCAATAAGATATGCCGTGGTTTTCCGGACTGCCTCACGCGTATCGACCCAAAGCTGATTGATGTTACGTGAGACCGCCTGGTGAACACTGTACACTGCATACGGACGATCCTCCTTGATACAACATTCAATCAATTGTTCATACATATTATAAGACGTGAAGATGAATACGCTGCCGGGTTGACGTAACATTGCCCGAAAAACCTCCATATCCACCTTCATCGGAGAAAGATGCACATTCCATCCCATGCCTCTTCCAGCCTCGGCCAATGCGGCGATAATATCGCGCAACACAAACCAGTCGGTGGGATTGTTATCGCGATTGAACATCTCAACATCAGAAAAAATACAGTATAAATTTACATCCGAATTGTTTTCTCCGGCATCTTCACCCTCAGCCTCGGCAACAAAAGTACCCTTTCCGCTGACCGCGTAAAGCAACCCGTCATCATACAGCGGCTGCAGTGCCCGGGTCAAGGTCGCCTGACTCACGCCATACTTGTCCATCAGATATTTTGCGGTATAAAAACGGTTCTCGGGAAATTCTTTTCGTTTTATTTCCGAGCGAAGCAATTTCGACAGCTTCTCATGCTTGAATACATTTTTCAACATTGATAACACCTATATAATCACATCGCATATCGATATGATTATATTACACTTACTTAAGTTAAAATGCAAGCATTCCCATATCTGAATATTCCCAAAAAGATGATTAATC
>QKAL01000167.1 GCA_003246475.1 Lentisphaerota bacterium | reverse complement strand
GTCCATGGGGATCGGTGCCCCCGGGCGATCCGCGAGTTGCGCGTAAAAAATGAAAATGTAGGCGGACGTGAATGCCGCCACCAGGGCAATCACCCAGTCCTGGATCGGGATATAGTCCCGCGGCGACGATTTAAACGTCGGAAAGGCCGTGTAGGCCAGGAACATGGCAAAGGCAAGATGAATTGCCCGTGCCTCGGTATCGTTTATTACGAAAAAATTCAGGGCAAACGGTAGCGGCGAGGCATACCAGAGCTGGAACAGGGTCCAGGCCAGGGGAACGAAAAACAGTACTTTTTTGGAGATGCTGCCCTTCGGGTTGCGGCCGCCGGTATCTGCATCGGCAATCATATCGTGCAACTGTTCTTCAGACAGCGGCTTCTCGGTCGGTTTGGTCATACGGAGGCTCCCCTTCTTCTCTCACAGGATGAACGCTAAGCACGATCGCCGTCTTTGAATCTACGTCCGCTGGTGAATCGTTGTTGACGAAGTGTCGGTATTTCCGTGCTGCGATGATAATGAGGGTTGTCGCACCGGCGATGCTAATGGTTTGACAACAGGTGTCTGGAAGGAGCAGAGGGGCGCCGTTTGCCGCCCTCTGCTCCACTGATCCAGCTTACGACACAGGACCGGTCTTACAGTAAACCGGCTTCTTTGTAATACTTGATGGCGCCATCATGAAGCGGAGCGGAGAGACCGTCTTTGATCATCTCTTCTTTCTTCAGGTTGGCAAATGCCGGATGCAGTTTTTTGAAGTCATCAAAGTTTTCGAATACTGCCTTGACGACGTTATAAATAACATTTTCGGGAACTTTGGCTGACGTTACGAAGGTTGCGCCCACACCGAAGGTTTTAACGTCTTCGTCGGTACCGCGGTACATTCCGGCAGGAATGGTGGCAGTCCGGTAGTAGGGATTGGCGGCGATCAGTTCGTCAATTTTCGGGCCGGTTACGTTCACTACCACGGAATCACACGAGGTGGTTGCTTCCTTGATGGAGCCATTCGGGTGGCCGACGACATAGACGATGGCATCAACCTTGTTGTCGCAGAGAGCCGCGGACTGCTCGGCAGCTTTGAGCTCGGAAGCCAGTTTGAAATCGTCCTTCGTCCAGCCCATTTTCTCCATGACGACTTCCATGGTCCCACGTTGACCGGAACCGGGGTTGCCGATATTAACGCGTTTTCCTTTCAGGTCGGTAAAGTTCTTGATGCCCGAGTCGGTGCGGGCAACGACGGTAAACGGTTCCGGATGCACTGAGAAAACCGCACGCAGATCTTTGTTCGGACCTTGTTCGGCAAATTTGGCGGTGCCGTTGTAGGCATGGTACTGCCAGTCTGATTGGGCGACTCCCATGTCGAGTTCACCGGAAGCTATGGCATTGAGGTTGTATACCGAGCCGCCTGTTGACTCAACGGAACAGCGAATGCCGTGTTCCTTCTTGCCTTTGTTAACCAGACGGCAAATGGCGCCGCCGGTAGGATAATAGACACCGGTGACGCCACCGGTACCGATGGTTACGAACTGCTGGTCAGCTGCGAAAGAAGTACCGGTCAGCGTGCTGATGGTGGTAACACAACCGAAGGCAACTGCTGCGAGTAGTGATCCTGTACGTTTCATCAGTTTTTTCTCCTATCTTGTTATGATGCGTTCATCTCTCACGACGAGCTAAGCCGCGGTGAGGATATTCTGGATAAACAACCGCACCAAAGAAACGGGATCGCTCCTGTTTCTTTTTTCAATGACGGATGTTCCCACTAAACTGCTATTGAGGTTACAAAGCTTGTACCATAATCACTACAAATGGCTCGACAAGTCAAGTGTTTTGCTCCGAGTATCTTGATTTTCCTAGGGTTTTCGTTGATTTGAGGAGTATTTTAAAAGATAGGCAGATTCGCGGATACAGTTTGATCATACGAAATTTCGGGTTGTTGGCAACGATTCAACGCAGAATATGGGGCAAGACGGAAGGAATTGGCCAGGAGGCCGTGCACTTTTGTCGGAAAAAAACACAACACTGCCTTTCAACTATCGACAAGGCGGGCGGGTCGATTTATGAATAGCAGAATATTTTTGTGCCGGGTCGCCGTAGCTACTGTGATCTCATCAAAGAATCGGACGAAGAATCGGACAAAGGGAGAAGAAAGATGGAGCAAACGCTGGAACAGTATCGTCACGAGATGCATTTGAATATCAATGTTCGCGGGTTGGGGCTCTCGCCGACACTGGAGATTAATGAGATCAGCAGGGAATTGATTAAACAGGGGCGCACCGTTTTTAAACTGGGGCTCGGGCAGTCACCCTTTCCCGTACCGGAACCGGTGGTGGCGGCCCTGCGGGAGAATGCGGCCCAGAAGGATTATCTTTCCGTGCGCGGCCTTGAACCGTTGCGGGAAGCTGTATGCGGTTATTTCCACCGGCATCAGGGCCTCGATTTCCAGTGGCAGAATACGCTGGTCGGCCCGGGATCCAAGGAATTGATGTTTCTGCTGCAGCTGGTGTACTACGGGGATCTGGTCATTCCCGTTCCCAGCTGGGTTTCCTACGCCCCCCAGGCGAATATAGTGGGCCGGCCGGTCCGCTGGGTCCACACCCGGGCCGACAACGGCTGGCTGATCACCCCCGATGATCTGGAAAGATTGTGCTGCAAAGATCCGACCAAACCCCGGGTCCTCATCCTCAACTACCCGAACAACCCGACCGGCAGGAGCTATCCGGACGACATGCTCCGCGAGCTCGCCGCTGTGGCGAAAAAATATCACGTCATAATTCTTTCCGATGAAATTTACGGGGAGCTTACGTTTACCGGCAATCATACGTCGATTGCCAGATATTATCCGGAAGGAACAATCATCAGCAGCGGCCTGTCCAAATGGTGTGGCGCCGGCGGCTGGCGGCTTGGCATCTGCCTGTTCCCCAAACAATTGAGCTGGTTGTTGGAAGGGATGGCGGCGGTGGCCAGTGAAACCTTCACTTCAACCTCGGCGCCGATTC
>QKAL01000131.1 GCA_003246475.1 Lentisphaerota bacterium | reverse complement strand
TGGGAGATAATTCCATTGCCAGCTCCGACAGCCGTTACTGGGGGGTTGTCCCTCGTGCCAATGTGGTCGGTAAAGGTTTTTTTGTTTTCTGGCCGTTTAATCGTCGCTGGGGATTTGTGGACACCTTGCCGCCGCTTGAACTGAAAACCGATCCCCAATCGGGTTTTTCGGTCATGACCCGGCAATAAAGGAGATAGCGTAATGCAGGATATTATTTTTTTGATTAAGTGCCCGGATCAGAAAGGGTTGCTGGCCAATATATCATCTTTTTTTTATAATAACGGATTTAACATTCTGCAATGCCGCCAGTATACGGACACGATTAACAACGAGTACTTCATGCGTATCCAGCTGGATGCTGCCGGTCTGCAGACATCGCGGCGGGAGCTGGAAAAGAAATTCGGTGAGTTCGGCAAGGGGTACGCGTTGGAGTGGTCGATACATTATTCCGATTACCGGCCTAAGGTCGCGGTTATGGTTTCCAAGGCATCGCATTGCCTTTATGACCTCCTGGAACGCTATACTGAAAAGGAGCTGCACTGCGAAATTTCGCTGGTTCTCAGCAACCACCCCACGCTGGAATATATTGCTGATCAGTTCAGGGTGCCATTTTTCTGCCTGCCGGTTAACGCTGATATCAAGGGCGAACAGGAGCGGAAGATCATCTCGTTGCTGGATAAACATCATATAGACCTGGTTATAATGGCGCGTTATATGCAAATCCTTTCTCCGGAGTTCATTAACCGTTATCCGCAACGGATCATTAATATCCATCATGCGTTCCTGCCTGCGTTTGAAGGCGGCGACCCGTATCGTCGTGCCTATGAACGCGGAGTGAAGATGATTGGGGCTACGGCGCATTACGCCACTGCCGATCTGGATCGCGGACCGATTATCGCGCAGGATGTTGAGCCTATCACCCACGAGCATACGCCTAATAATTTGAAACAGATCGGCAAAGATATTGAGCGACTGGTCTTGTCGCGGGCAGTGAGATACCATCTGGAACACCGGATTATTGTTGCCAACAACCGGACGGTTATTTTCAAATAGGAAAAAACGATCGGGAGATAATTATGGGTTTTGCAAATCTTCCGGCTGATAGGTTTTGTTTGGAGATCCCGGTGTCTGGTTGATGATGATTTTCCGTCGCAGACAGAGATCGTCCAAGTACATCATTGCATCGCTTATCTGATTATCATTTACTCTTTCAAAAAGAAATATGCACAAATCCCCAAGCTCGCCGGTATTGAGTTTTGATATTTTTGCCTTGAGGTATTTTTCCATACCGGCACGTTTGGCGGTAGGAACTCCAGTGGCGGCGCGAAGCATTTCCCGAGAAGGTTTTATGGGGCGTGTCAAGGTATTCTTTACCGCACAATTAGTTTTGTCTTCAATATATAATTCGCCAAGCTTCATTTGTTCGTCATCGGTAATCTTATTGTAGAGGTAGTCGAACATCTTCTCATATAAATCGGCACTGGGTAGGGTTTCTCCTGCAAAGATTCTGGAAAAATGCGAAGAAGATACGCCCAGGCATTTGGCGATGTCGAGATTGCGGATTCTGTATTTCATGAACAGCCATTTTAAAAATGAACCGAATTTTGCCTCTTCACGATTATCGTCCATATGATTTCCCAGACCAGAATTAACTTTTTGCCTTAAAAATAGTATTAATGTTATCGCTTGTCAATTAATTTTTTTGTTAAATTTAATGAGAATTTTTAATAGATAGGTTGAAATAGTTGTGGATATGGCATATAATTAACCAAATAGTTAATATTTAAAAGTAGAATCTCGTTTTTTTGAGGTTAGATGTTTGAGTTGTGTAGGTGTTTTATTGTTGGTTAACTAAATGGTTATTTATGGGTGGGGTATGGTTGAAATAAGAATTAAAACCGCAACAGCTGCCACAATAATTAATTATTTGAATGGACTTATTAAAATAGATGGAATATCCTTGTCCGAAAAAAATAAGGTCGAAAAAATGTTACGTCATGCTGCCAGAGCTGGAGTGTTGGTTGTCCGGGATAAAGAGGACGAAACTACGGTGGCGTGACTGATTCCCCCCCCCCACGGCTGTGGTCCCGAGGCCTTTATCGGGACATCTTCTCCATGATACGGATCAATTCTGGTGACGGATCCGAAGGGTTTTCTGTATTAAAAAGGGTAAAATTTCCTCGCTGGTAGATTTCTCTTTTCGAAATTTTTCCCTTAATGACGGTTATGGTTTCCACATGACCGTCGCAGAATAATACATTACAACATTTGGAGTGGTTGCCGCATTTATCCCACATTAAAGGTTTTTGAGGTGCTGCCGGAATTGCTTTCAGTCCACCTTGATACTCATATGAGGAGATAAGCGGTTGGCTGGGAAGAGATGGTGTCTGTCCCGATGAGGGGCAGATGTATATTTTTGAGTCGGCGCAATATCCCTCTCTTTGGAGTATTTGCAACCCAGCGGCGCCGTGTTTGTCGGGAAAAAATTCCTTGAAATCCGTTGCGTATTGTTGCAGAGCCAGACCGATAGAGAGTAAGCGGCTTGCACAACTTATTTGCCTCGCATTTTCGCGTAGCGTGGGAATTACGATAGGGGCGATACATATGAGCAGGAAAAAGACGGCGAGAGTAATTGATAAAATTTTTTTAATGTTTTTTGAAGGTCTTGGCGTTGTTTCACCCATTATTCACCCCTGCCGAAAAAATCTGCCAGCCGGGTCAATAACTCGATTTTCTTCAGTGGTTTGACCAGGTAACTGCAACAGCCGCAGGCAAGGGCACGCTCTATTTCGCTGGAGTAGGCGTAGGCGGTTTGGGCAATGACCGGCAGGTTGGGCCAGCGTTCCCGGATCTTTTCTGTTGCCTCAAAACCGTTCATTTCCGGCATCTGGATGTCCATCAGGATCAGGTCGATATCATGGTGAGTACTGCAGATGTCAATAGCTTCTCGTCCGTTTGAGGCGGTGAGACATTTTACATCGGCCATTTCCAGAATGCGTCGCAGGTAGTAAAGTACGGTTGGCGTGTCTTCAACGACCAAAACCGTTTTGTCGGGCCAGGAGTAGCGCGCCAGTCTCTTTTCCGGGAGGAGTCGTGGGAGTTTTTGCGACTGTGTTTCCTCTTTTCGTTCATATGGCAGGGTGAAATAGAAACATGATCCTTTGCCGACAATGGAGTTGACCCAGATTCTGCCCCCCATGAGCTCGACCAGATTTTTACAGATGGTCAACCCCAATCCCGCACCGCCGTAGAGGCGGGTGAATGAATCGTCGGCTTGTCTGAAGCGTTCGAAAATGATCTCCTGTTTTGCGGCAGGGATGCCGGGACCGGAGTCTTTAACGTAGAACATAATTTCGCGACGGTTTTCAGACAGTGAATACCCCATTTCAACACTGCCTTGAGTGGTGAATTTTACCGCATTGTTAATCAGGTTGTTGAGTACCTGCTGGAGTCTGGTTTCATCGGTATGAATAATTGCTTCGTCATGGTTCAGTGGGCGGCTGCAGGACAGATGCAACTTTTTCCGGTCATTCTTTCGGAGTTGCGCATAATGCATTTCATATAACTTTTCCATGACGTCGTTAATGCACAGGTTCCGTTTCGTTATGGGCAATTGGTTGCTCTCGATTTTTGCAATATCGATTATATCGGAAATCAGCGTCAATAACTGACTTGAGCTCTGGTTGATGATGGTTGAATATTCTTTTTTCTCTTCTGCGTCAGGTTCCTGTTCTGTAATAAGGTTGGCCAAACCGATAATCGTGTTGAGCGGGGTTCTGATTTCGTGGGACATGTTGGAGAGAAAAGCGGACTTTAAACGGTCGCTTTCTTCGGCTTTTTCTTTTGCCGCGGTCAGGGCGTTCTGAGTCTGTTTCAATGAGGTGATGTCGTTGAACATTACACAGAAATAATCGATTTTATCATCCGGACGGAACGCACAACAGCTGAAATATTTATCGGTGGACTTGTTATGAAATTCTAGTGTGCCGTTGCTGCCGATGCTGGAGACTTTTCGGAGCAGATTTTGCCAGGAACCGTAATCGTCCGGGTAGACATCTTCAATAAATCGATTGAGAATATTGGTTCTGGAGATACCGCTGAATACCTCATATCTGCTGTTAACATCAATGAAGCGATAGCGGAGTAACTTGAGCTTGGAATCGAATACCGGCTCGAATACGGCGGCGGCACTTTGCATCCGGTCAAAAAGCAGGCGGAATTTGTTCTCACTGGAAACAAGTGCTTTTTCCATGCGCTGCTGGATTGTAATGTTACGGATTATCACCATGGCTTTATCGTTGCCGAGAGGAACCATACGTGCATCGAATTGTCTGATCTCTCCACTGATTTCCAGATCATACTGATATTGAACAACTTGTTTGGTTTCAAAGACCTCTCTAATTGCATTCATCGACAGGTCGGCAACTTCAGCCGGGAGAACATCCCGGCAGGAACGGCCCAGAAAATCTTCCGGTCTGACGTAAAGATCTCCGGAGGAGGGGGCGCTGTAATCGAGGATCACTCCTTTATTATCGTAGATGAACAGCAGGTCGGGAAGTGCTTTGAGTATTGAACGATAACGAATTTCACTGTTCGTCAGCAGTACTTCGTTTTGAGAACTGCGGACAATCATCTCATTAAGTTCCTGTTCCCTGATGTCCCGTTCGATTGCCAAACCGATGGTTTCCGCATATAACTGCAGGATATCAATTTCCGCCGTCGACCAGTTGCGTTCCTGGAAAAGGTCGCTGATGCCGACGAATCCATAAATCTGATTATTGACTGTTACGGGGAAAAGCATGAAACTTTGCAGATTCCATTTGCTCATCATCTGCAGCAGGGGACCAGTAGCTTCACGCCTTTTGACCACTATCGGCTGATGTGCAGACAACCTTTTGAACATCTCGTGATCAATGTCGACTTCAAAATACCTTTTTTCCATGCGGGGATGATTTCGAGAGTCCCACTCGTTAACGAGTTCGGCGCAGTAGTTGTTCTTGTGGTTTATAAACCTGTATACAAATGCGCGGCTGGCATTGGCTGCCAGTCCGAAAGACCTGAGTGAATTGCTGATGCCGATGTGGATAGAACTGGCCCCCAGTAATTGCTGGGTGGAGTAGATCAGTGAATGGAGAACATGGTTTTGCTGCTCCATCGTCTGTTCATTTTTTTTCAGACTTGAGACGTCATACACTGCCCCGGTGGTTTTTACCGGCTTTCCTTCCGCATCGAAGTCGATCCTGATACGTTGCAGCAAATGAAGTTCCCGCCCGTCAAATCCGGTGATCCGGTGTTGTTTTGAAAAATTGCGTTTTCGCCTTACAGCGCATTCATATTTTTTGTGAAAATCTTTCAGTTCGTTTGCCGGTATGCGTTTTGATAACAGATCTAAGGTAAGATTATCCCCGTTGCCGCCAAGGATGTTGCAAATCCCGCTGTCATAGTTAAACTTGCCCTCTGAATATTCCCAGAAGCCGAGGCGGTTGGTAATGGGTGTTTTTTGATGATTCCTGCTTGAATGGTGATTGGCGGGGCGGTGCTGGAACTTCAACGCGGCGGTGTCGGCAGTCAGTGGCGCAATGTCAATATAGAATTGGCTGTCGTGTCCGACAATGGGAACCGCATTGATCTCAGATGCTGTACCGGTCATCAGAACGTTTTCAAGTTTTACTGTAAAATGTTCCTGAATGTCGTGCGGGAGAAGGTGTTCCAGTCTGGCTACTCCGGGGATGATGGCCGGAAACAGGTCAAGAAAATCCTGATTTGCATAAGTTAACAGTATTTGGCGGTGATGACGCCCCTCGCTTCTCCGCTCCAGACGGCATAATGCCAAAGGCGTTCCGTTAACGCCGGATGATCTATTCTGTCTATTGGCAACAGGCATACCCAAGCCCTCGATAACGCGAAAAACGCGCCGATTCATCTCAAATCCGCCCATCAATTCAAGCGGGGCTACATCGCTCTTTACAAGCTCTTCAAATAGAGATGCCGGTGCCGGTAGAAATAACCGAAACCGGAAATCAGTGTAACCAGAACAATCGCCCACAGAAATCCCTGCCATGCTGTCCAGAGACGAAAATCGCAGACTGTGGTGGTTTTCAAATAAATAAAGCCGTTCCATTCCGCGCCCGCAATCAACAGCATGAGCATCTGTGAAAGTGTCTTGATCTTGCCCCAGCGGTCAGCGGCAATCACTTCATTGTGCTGAACGGCGAGGGTACGCAGGCCGGTGACCAGAAATTCCCGGGAGATAACGATAACCGCAATCCATGCGGGCATCAGTTGTTGTTCGATGCACATCAAAAATGTGGCAACAATAAAAATTTTATCGGCAAGCGGATCCATCAGTTTGCCGAAATCGGTGATCATATTATATCTTCGCGCGATCCAGCCATCAACCAGGTCAGTAAATCCGGCCAGAATGGCGATGCCATAGGCGACAATGTGCGAGATTCTTGCGGTGTTGTCGGTGAACATTTTGCCCGGCTCAACATTTGCAAGCGCCAGAAATATAAAGACCATTATAATACGGGCTATGGTGATTTGATTCGGTATATTCATCATTTTTGCTTAACAACCATTTTCCCTTCGAGATCGTAATTTGAACAGGCCGTGATCTTAACCGTGATAATGTCGCCTGCCGAGACCCGTAAAACATTTCTGACATAAACCAGATTATCGATGTCAGGTGCATCCATATAGGTTCGCCCCAATGCCGTCGATTTTCCCGTTTGTTCATCAACAATAACACGTAAATCTTTTCCGACAAGCGAATTATTGAAAATTAACGAGTTTTTTGCCTGCATCTCCATGATTTTGTCGCGGCGTTCCTCGGCAACCTCGGCAGGGACCTTGTCCGCCAGCTCGATTGCCCTGGTCTGAGGCTCCTCGCAATACGCGAACACTCCGAGGCGCTGGAACTTTCTGGCGGCGGCAAAATCATACAATTCCTGAAACTCTTCTTCAGTTTCACCCGGATAACCAGTGATAAAGGTGGTACGGATGGTGATGTCGGGTATTGCCGCGGTAAGTTTGTCCAGCAGCGCTTCCACTTGTTGCCGTGTGACTTTCCGTCCCATCGAGGCCATGATCCGGTCGGAAATGTGTTGCAGCGGCATGTCGATATAGTGCAGTATATGTTGAGACTTTGCGATGGTCTCGATCAACTCGTCAGTGAAATGCGCAGGATGGGTGTAAAGCAATCTTACCATAAAATCGCCTTCCAGCATGTCAAGGTGTCGCAACAGTTCCGCCAAGCTGCCGTCTTTGTGGTCGTGTCCGAATGCCGTGATATCCTGGCCGATCAGGATCAGTTCTTTAACTCCGTTGCGCAACAGGTTTTCCGCCTCGGTTATGACCGATTTGATGCTACGGCTGCGCAGATGTCCGCGAATGCGCGGGATGCTGCAGTAGGAGCAACAGTTATCACAGCCTTCGCTGATCTTGATATAGGCATAATGCGGCAGCGTAAGCTGCAGACGCGGTGTGTTTTCGTCATAAAGAAAACTGCAGTGTTCATATTGTGAATCGCTGTTGCCGTCGCTATACAGGCGAGACAACGTCTTCCCCAGATCGGGGGTTTTATTGATTCCGTTCCAAAGATCGACTTCCGGATATTTTTTTTCGTAAATGTGTTCGTTATCCCACTGGTTGAGGCAGCCGGAAACCACGATACGGCGATTTTTGCGTTGCTTTTTCCACTGTATGGCTTCCTCAATAAATTCTTCAGCTTCGGCACGGGCGGAGGGCAGGAATGCGCAGGTGTTGATAAGGAAGACATCGGAGTGTGCCGGATCCGGTGATATGCCGAAATCATGAGCCAGCAGCGATGCGGCCATAACCTCGGTGTCGACAAAATTCTTCGGGCACCCCAGGCTGACTATGTGAACGTTTTTTTGTATATTCCGTGCCATAAATTTCTCTCAAAGATAAATTTTAAAAGAGTAATATAGACCATTGTGGTAATCTTTCAATGCCGTATATTATTTTGAGGCGAGATTGCTGGTGATTTTAACCGAATTTCAAATCTTCCGTGAGCTTTTTGATCCGGTCGCGCAGTTCGGCGGCACGTTCGAATTCCAACGACTCGGCGGCTTCGAACATCTCCTGTTCCAGTTCCCGTACCAGTTCTTCGATCTCTCCGCCGCCGGTTTCGACTCCATATGCAGCAGGGGCTTCGGCTACTGCGTACTGGGGCTTATTATCGGTCTGCGGCCTGATGATTTTTAATCCCGGAGAATGTGGTTCTGGATTGAGCACGTCGGTAATCGTCTGGAGCTTTTTCTTTTTAATCGTTTGGGGAACGATGCCATGTGCCTGGTTGTAGGCTTCCTGTCTGCCGCGGCGTTCATTTGTGACATCAAGCAGTTTCCTGATGCTGTCGGTGATCTTATCGGCGTAAAGAATGACGCGTCCGTTGGCGTTACGGGCGGCACGCCCCGCGATCTGTATGAGCGAGCGTTCCGAGCGTAAAAAACCTTCCTTGTCGGCGTCCAGAATGGCGATCAGTCCGACTTCCGGCAGGTCGATGCCTTCCCGTAGCAGATTGATGCCGATCAGACAGTCAAATTCTCCCTCCCTCAGTTCCGATAGAATCCTTACTCTCGCCAGGGCATCCAGTTCCGAGTGCAGATATTTTGCCCGAATGTCGAGTTCCTGGAAATAGTCGGCCAGTCGTTCGGAGTTTTTCTTGGTCAAGGTGGTGATGATGACGCGTTCGCCTCTGGCGGCGGATTCACGAACTTCGGCGATTACGTCGTCTACCTGGCCGTCAAGCGGACGGATCATGATGTGCGGATCGAGTAACCCGGTCGGGCGGATGACCAGCTCCACCGGTGGTCCCGACTTATCTACCTCATAGTTGCCCGGGGTGGCTGAAACATATACCGTGTCCCCGGACAGGTGGTTGAACTCATCGAAGGTGAGCGGACGGTTGTCCAGTGCCGACGGCAGTCGGAAACCGTGATCGACCAGTGTCTGTTTGCGGCTGCGGTCGGCTTTATACATGGCGCCAAGTTGCGGCAGGGTCACGTGTGATTCATCAATGATAGTCAGAAAGTCTTTCGGAAAAAAGTCGATCAGGCAGTAAGGACGTGATCCCGGGGGGCGGCCGGAAAGGTAGAGTGAGTAGTTTTCTACGCCTTGGCAATAACCGATCTCGTGCAGCATCTCCATGTCGTATTTAACGCGTTGGAACAGACGTTGAGCTTCAATCAATTTGCCGTTTTTTTCAAAAAACGCTACCTGATCGCGCATTTCCGCCATGATTCTTTCGGTTGCTCCCTGAATACGTTCAGGTGGCATGACGAAGTGTTTGCATGGGATGAGCATGACGTGGTCGCAGTCGCCGGTTTTGCGACCGGTCAAGGTGTTGTGCCGGGAAATGTTTTCGATTTCATTCCCCCAGAATTCCAGTCGGGTAAATTCGTCGCGCCGGGGTGAAAAGATATCGACGGAATCGCCGCGGACGCGGAATTGACCCTTGCCGGGAGCCATGTCGTTACGTTCGTACTGGATGCCGACCAGGCTGTGCAGGAGTTCATTGCGGCGGCAGGAGTCGCCAACCTTGAGCTTGATGCACATCTGTTCATAATCGGCGGGGGAGCCCAAGCCGTAAATACAGGATACGCTGGCGATAACGATAACATCGCGGCGTTCCAGCAGCGAGGCGGTTGCGGACATGCGCAGCTTTTCGATGTTTTCGTTTATGCTGCAGTCTTTGGCAATATAGGTGTCGGTCTGCGGGATATATGATTCCGGCAGATAATAGTCATAATAACTGATAAAATATTCGACGGCATTGTCGGGAAAGAAAGCTTTAAATTCGCTGTAGAGCTGGGCCGCCAGGGTCTTGTTGTGAGACAACACCAAGACCGGGCGGTCCAGTCTGGAGATGACGTTGGCCAGTGTAAAAGTCTTGCCGGACCCCGTCACTCCCTGGAACGCCTGAAATTTCTGATTGTCCGCAAATCCTTTCAGGAGGGCGTCAATCGCTTCCGGCTGGCCGCCGGCAGGTTTAAAATCCGACACCAGGTTGAACATAGATCACTGCCTGATAAGGCCTTTGTATTTCAGCTCTCTATATTCATTAATAGTACGTTTTATCCCGGCGTCAAGAGAAATTTCAGGTTTCCAGCCCATATTATTGATTTTTGTGGTATCCATGCACTTGCGCAGCATACCGTCCGGTTTTGAACTGTCCCATTTTATCTCACCCTGGAAGCCAGCCGCCGCCGCGATTTTATAGGCCAGGTCATAGATGGAAATATCGGATCCGGCGCCGACGTTGACAAACGTCGGGTCGTTCCATTCCAGCATCAATCGGAGCAGGGCTCCGGCCAGATCGTCAACGTGGAGGAACTCCCGTTTGGCGATGCCGGTCCCCCAGAGCGTAATCTCTTTGCCGCCGTCATCGACGATGTCCACAAAACGGCGGACCAGCGCCGGAAACACGTGCGAATTGACCGGATCATAGTTGTCGTTGGTACCGTACAGATTACATGGCATCAATGATATGGTATTAAAGCCATACTGTTTTGACAAGTGGTAGCAAAGTTTGTAGCCGGAGATCTTTGCCAGCGCGTACCCTTCGTTCGTGGGTTCCAGCGGGCCGGAGAGGAGATATTCTTCCTTGATCGGCTGCGGACACTGGCAGGGGTAGATACAGGAACTGCCAAGAAAGCAGAACTTTTTGACTCCATTCAGGTATGACTGATAAATGACGTTGTTCTGGATCTCAAGGTTTTCCAGTAGAAATTCAGCGTTATGGCGCCGATTGGCCTCAATACCGCCAACCTTGGCGGCTGCCATGATGACATATTCTGGTTTTTCCTGTTGAAAGAAGTCTCCGACCGCCTGTTTGTCGGTCAGATCCAGTTCCTGCCGGTTTTTTAACAACAGGTTGTTGTAACCTTGCTGTTGAAAGATCCGGACTACTCCGGAACCGACCATGCCGCGATGGCCGGCTACAAATATCTTCGCGTCTTTGTCCATGATACGCTTATATTCCGATAATAGCTTTTTCCTGTTTGGCCAGGCGCAGGTCGGATTCGACCATCATCTTCACCAGACCGTCGAGATCCACTTCAGGTTTCCATCCAAGCTTTTGGCGGGCTTTGGTGGAGTCACCCAGCAACAGATCGACTTCCGCCGGGCGGAAATAGGCCGAATCGATTTCCACATGTTTATTCCAATCGAGTTCCAGCAGTGAGAAAGTCTTTTCGAGAAACTCCCGTACGGAATGGGTTTCGCCGGTGGCGACTACATAGTCGTCGGGTTCATCCTGC
>QKAL01000144.1 GCA_003246475.1 Lentisphaerota bacterium | reverse complement strand
ATATTTTAATGAATGACTATATTACCATATAAATAAATACCAATGAATAAATTAAATAGAAAGATCATTTGTTATGAACATAGCGAAAAATGGAAATGACAGTCATTCTGTAATGCAGGGGCGGCTCCGCGCGCTGCTGGAACAACGCATAGTTTCAGAATACATCACGCCGCTGTTCTGGCAGCACGGGGAATCCCGCGAAATATTGCTGGAGGAAATTGAGCGCATGCACTCTGCCGGAATGAACGGTTTCATCATGGAAGCCCGTCCTTTTCCGGAATTTTTGGAAGAACCATGGTGGAATACCGTAGGGTTCGCGCTTCAGGAAGCACAAAAGCGCAACATGAAAGTTTTCGTTTTTGACGACATCAAGTTCCCCAGCGGGTTTGCCGCCGGAAGAATCCGCGATAGTCACCCGGAATATCTGAAAGTCTATCTCAAGGAGAGCCATATTGATTGTTTCGGACCGATGGAGGGCGCGTCATTTCGCCTAAAAACGTGGTGCGAGGCAGAGGAAAAGCTGGTCAGAGTAATTGCCGTTCCCATATCCAACGACGGTTCATCCTTTGATGCCGCGGCCTCCATCGATGTAACCGGCAGTGTCGATGACAACGGTATCCTTTATTGGGATGTACCCGCCGGTCGTCACCGGATCTTCATGTTCATCCGGACCCGCGATGGCGGGGAAAAGCATACCCGCGACTATCTCAACCCACTGGAACACGGCGCCGTTCAAGCCTATATCGATGCCGTTTACGAGCCGCATTACCAACGTTTTTCCCAATATTTCGGCAATACCTTCGCAGGATTTTTTTCCGATGAGCCGCGCTTCGGCAACGCCGAAACTTACGAAGCCGTGCTCGGCAAGCGGCCCATGGTCATTCCGTTTTCCGACCGTTTACTTGATCAGCTCTCTGTTGCAAGCGGCAAAGACTTCTCAACCATGCTCCCGTGCCTGTGGTACGATGGCGGTAAAATCACCGCCGACGCCAGATATTGTTATATGAATACCGTCAGCCGATTGTACGGGGACAACTTCACGAAGCAGATCGGCGACTGGTGCCGCGAACGGCAGGTCAAATACATCGGGCATGTAATCGAAGACAACGGAGCACATACCCGGCTGGGTTACGGCACCGGACATTTCTTCCGCGCCATCGACGGTCAGGATTGGTCCGGCCTCGATGCCGTGCTGCTGCAATTGCTGCCGGAATACACTGAAGGCATTTGCCCCACGCCGTTCGGTCCGCACGACTCCAACTTTTTTTACTGGGGGTTAACCAAGCTCGCGACCTCCGCCGGGCATTTCGATCCCAAGAAAAATGGTACCACCTTCTGTGAATCCTTCGGAGCCTACGGCTGGCAGGAAGGTTTGAAACTGATGACCTGGCTGACCAATCATTTTTGCGTCCGCGGCGTCAATCACTTCGTGCCTCACGCCTTTTCACCTCAAGAATTTCCCGATGAAGATTGCCCGCCGCATTTCTATGCCCGCGGCTTTAATCCGCAGTGGCGATATTTTAAAACGTGGGCAGACTACGCCAACCGGATATGCCATCTGCTTTCCGACGGACGACACATCTCAAGCGCGGCGGTATTGTATCATGCCGAAGCAGAATGGTCGGGCATGGCATACGATCCATTCGAAAATGTCGTCAAACCGCTGGCACAGAATCAGATCGATTGCGACATCATACCCGCCGATCTGTTGCTTGACCGCCAACGCGGCAAAAACGCAAATGGCAAACTGTCCATCAACGGCGAAACGTTTCCGGTAATTCTAGTGCCATTTGCCGAATGCCTGCCGGTTCCGTTAATGGAGCGCTTATGTGAACTGGCTGAAAACCAGGTAAAGATAGTATTCATGCGCAACCTGCCCCTGCTCGGCGTTGATGGCAATGATGCGACAACAGTCATCGAAAAATTGAAAAAACATTCTAATGTAGCGGTAACCGGATACGACGAACTACCCGCTCTCCTGCAAAGCTGGGATGTCGATGAAGTCCGGTGTTCGTCACCGGAAAACGACCTGCGGATTTATCATTACGAAGCAGAAAATCAGAACCTCTATTTCTGCGTCAATGAAGGCATTCGGAAACGGATTTTCACCTCTGTCCGATTCCGCCACGATGCAGTTCCCGTGTGTTATGACCCGATGCAAAACCTAATGGAACAGCCGGAATACCGAAAAGTTTCAGACGGGGTAGAGGTTTCCCTTGAACTGGCCCCATATGAGACCGTATTCGTAATTTTCGGAGAATCAACGGGAACGCTTGCGGAACGAATTGCGTTCGGAAAAACCCAAACCATGCAGGAAATAACCGGACCATGGGAAATCGGAATTGCCTCCGCCAAAGAATTTCCGCACTTTAGTACCGTGCCTGAAATTACCGGACCTGGCAATATTTCCACCCCCGAATGCCTGCCGCAGTTTGCCGGAACCATCCGCTACGAAACGGAATTTACTTGGGATGAAGTGACTGAAAAACGTATATTCATCGACTTGGGAGATGTTTTTGAGACAGCAGCGGTTGAGATTAACGGACAAACCGCCGGCGTTCGTATCGCGCCGCCATACAGAATGGAGCTGACCGGACTCATACATCAGGGAATCAACCATTTAAGGATAGATGTAACCAATACTCTTGCCAAGCAATATGGTGACAGCATCTTTGACCGAGGTGCTCAACATGAACCTTCAGGATTGCTGGGACCTGTAAAGATAATATTCTGAAACCTTATCCGGCAATGACCGGTTAATACCAATTAAACATGCAAGACGGCATCTGCCGTCTTCTTTTTTTGCCCTCTACTCGTAAATCAAAATAGTATCAAAACTTCACAAAAATTTGGTAGATTGGAAGCATCATTGATATTATTTTAACTATAGAACCAATTTATAATTATGTTTTGCATTCACCCGAAAAACATTAGAGAGAGGGCGCTTTATGAACAAGAAAGTAACTGTTGCCGGTTATCTCTGCCTAGATATAATGCCGCGAATATGCGCCG
>QKAL01000077.1 GCA_003246475.1 Lentisphaerota bacterium | reverse complement strand
CGTCCGCTGCTTCGCACGGCCCACGCTCAGTGGCAAAAAACACTTCGGTGCATAGATCGGAACGCGATAACGCCTCCTCGATTACACACATCAAAGCATTTTTTGTTTTATCTTTTATTTTCATTTATCCCAAAATACACAGTAAATAGTAAAATTCAAGGTATGATTTTTATTATTGCTATTCGCATTTTTACGATTGTCATATTGCTTTTATCCCCCTATAATATTTATAATAAACACCACAACCAATAGGTAAAATATTATGATACGTACTTCACGGACAGAATGGTTTCATCGTGCCGGATGGGGGTTGTTCATGCACTTTCTCGCCGAGGCACCGGGTGGCAATAACGCCAACTGGGGCGAAGTCAACGTCAAATCATGGAATCAACAGGTCGATGCCTTTGACGTGGAAAAACTCGCGGCCCAGCTTCACGAGGTAAAAGCCGGTTACTTCTATCTTACGTTAGGACAAAATTCCGGCTACTTCTGTTCGCCCAATACGACCTACGATCGCTTGACCGGTCGTAACGCCGCGACTTCGCGCTGCTCACGCCGTGATCTGGTTGCGGAAATGTTCCAGGCATTGGGTAAATACAACATCCCTATGATGGTCTATTTGCCGACACACGCGCCAATGCATGACGTCGAGGCAACAATGGCGCTGAAATGCGTCCCTCCGTGGAGGTTTGTCAGCTGGTCGCCGAAAAATCCGGAAGAAATGGCGGCGGCAAGGGATACCGACTCGCGCATTCGAACTTTCCAGCGTAACTGGGAAGCCATTATCAGGGAGTGGTCGCTCCGGTGGGGCAACAATGTCCGCGGATGGTGGTTTGACGGCTGCTATTTCGCGGATAAAATATATGATTTCCCTGACGAACCCAACTTCTCCAGCTTTGCCGCCGCAGTCCGGGCCGGTAATCCCGGAAGCATGGTCTGCTGGAATCCCGGCGTGGTCACAAGCGGGTCCACCATCAGCACGGAGGAGGACTATACCAGCGGCGAATGCAATGACCCGGATCAGGCGGTCTGCCTGGGACCTTGGGTAGGACAAGCACGGTCGCATGTCCTTTCCTACATCGGAAAATCATGGTGCGACCCGCATATACGTTTCAATGCTGCAGAGCTCGTCACCATCACCAGTAACGTCACCGACAACGGCGGGGTTTTTACCTGGGACGTCCCTTTCGATCATTCCAACGGTTCGCTCACTCCGGAAGCATTCGCCGTTCTCCGTGATTTCTCTCTGAAAATGGCATCACGTAAGCCGGAACCGCTTCCCGCCATCCCGATTGTAAATATTAAGACGGATGATCGCATTTCGCCGGACCATGATGAGGCAACTGTTAGAATCACTTTATCAAACCCACATGACAAAGCAATCAACGGTCAAATCACCTTCCAGTTCAATCCTGATTCGGCATTCGAGCCGTTGCCGCCGCTCGAGTATTCTCTGGACGCGGCGGAAAGCACCAGCCACATCGTCCGGATTAAAACGACCCCGGCAATTTCAGATGCACTCTGTGCCGAACTAATCTGTTCCAGCCGAGGCATCAAACAAAAATTTCACTTTCCATGTCATGGCGTGATACGTGGCAGTGATATTTCCCGGCGCTTCCCGATCAGGGATGCCAAAGGAAAAACCCTCGCACAAATCGGAATTGAACTGAAAGAGGATCGTTTGTACCTCAAGGGAACGGTCTATGACTCCACTCCCAAAGTCATGCCGGTTCCGTGGCAGGGGTCGGGGCTGGAATTGTTCATTATGCCGGGAGATGACTTCACGCGCATGCGCCAGCTCTTTCTGACTCCTCCCGATGACGGCAAACCGGCAGCACTCACCAGCTGCTGCAGAAATGAATATGTGGCATTACCCGATTCGCCATTCTCCGTCACTACGGTTTGCGACGGATATGAAATAGAAGTATCCATACCGCTTTCATCAATCGGGACGCCGGAGTTTATCGGTCTGGAAATGCAGTTGACAGTTTCACGCCCGGAGGGTTATTTACGCCGAACCATGTTCGGTTCGACCAGTGCCTTTGCTTCACCGGAAAACTATGCTACGGTAAAATATTGACCCCGAACTCAGCTCTGCAATTGGCGCTGGATGGTTGACAGCGCCATGCGGAACGATTCGTCCTGCTTGCTGCGCTCGATTACCTTCTTCTCCGCATGCATGATGGTGGCGTGATTTTTTCCGAAGGCATCACCGATTTCCGGATAGGAACGTTCGGTGAGTTTTCGGCTTAAATACATGGCCACCATCCGCGGTTCAGCAATATTTTTCGGCCGTTTGTCGGAAAGGATGTCGGTAACACGGATCTCGAAATACTCCGCCACCGCCTTCTGGATGTTTTCAATCGTAACCTTGCGGGAAGCAGTCTCCTCTTCCAGCAGATTACGCAACAGATCTTCCGCCCGTTCAACCGTGATATGGCAATTGGACATCGCCGAAGAAAACGCCACCAGGCGCATCAGCGCACCCTCAAGTCGACGGATACTCGCGGTAATACGCGAGGAAATGAATTGCAACACTTCGTCATCCAGCTTGATAAGATGTTCGTTCTGCTTCTGCTTCAGAATTGCCAGCCGAGTCTCGAACGACGGCGGGGTTATTTCCACCGTCACCCCACACTCAAAACGTGATACCAGACGCTGTTCCAGCCCGACAATCTCACAAGGCTGCTTGTCAGACGTGAGAATAATCTGCTTATTCTCGTTGTACAAAGCGTTGAAAGTGTTAAAAAATTCTTCCTGCAGCTGGGTCTTATTTGCCAACTGATGCACATCATCCACCAGCAACACGTCAACTTTGCGCGCCCAGTTACGGAAATGAGAATGTTTTCTTTCACTCAACGCATCGACATAGCGGTTAAGGAACTCTTCACAGGTTATATATTGTACCCGTGTACAGGGCTTCTTTTTCAAGATCTCATGGGCAACCCCCTGGATCAAATGGGTCTTGCCGATACCGGTCACGCCGTAAATATAGAGCGGATTATAGGTCCCCGGTGATTTCGAAGCTGTGGAAGCTGCGGCAAACGCATACCGGTTCTCTTCCCCGACTACGAATTTATCCAGAGTATAACGTGACAGAAGGTTTGCGGTACAAGACTTCAAATTCTTCTCTTCAGAAACGGACAACTTGACGTTACCTGCCGGTTCGGCTTGCACCGCCGGCTGCGGTTTTGCAACCACCGGTTCATGATCGTGTTCGCTGGGCAGATGGCCATACTCGAATTTAATGGCAAGCTCTTTGCCGGTTGCCGCCTTAATCGCCTCATTCAGCAGATCGCTGTAATTATCCTTGAGCCAATCAGCAAAAAAATCATCGGAAACCCCCAGTACAATGGTATCCTTTTCACGCGATACCGGTACTATCGGTTTAAACCAGTGATTGTATGTAGGCGCATGCAGCTTGTTTTTCAAGTAACGCGCTGCTGCCTGCCATATCTCTTTCACTGTTATCTGATTGCTTTCCAGCATTTTAGTATTCCCTTGCCCAGTTATTCCCGAGTTGTTAACAACTTTCTGACACGCGGAGACAATCCTCCCGTGTTATTCGTGTCATGTAAAATAGCTCTTCCCAAATGCCTGCTGCGGAATGTCGTTCAAGATAAACTCGACAATTGTCTCTCGGATGGAATTTGAGGTTAAATCACGTTTATTCCGCGTGCCTCGCCCCTGATTCTTCCTCAAATATCGGCACCCGTACTTTCAATCTTTCGCAATTAGCGCTGAAATAAGTCACTTACGCAGTTTTGCAAATAACCTTGAAAGTTATTAACAAGTTATCAACAACCTCATTTTCTACCCCCCGCAGGAGACAATAACAAAATAGCAACAGCGAGCCAAATATGCAAATCCAAACCGGCAAAAAAAAAGGAAAAAACTTAACATTTTTTTAACATTTTATTTGCGTAGGGCAAACGCACGGAAAAGAGTTCTGACCGGAAAATCTATACCTTTCGACTATAAATTCCACTGGCAGAACATATTTTTGCGGTTGCCCCACCCCGTTAGTGACGCGGCAACACCCAGAAACGGCCGTCCGGCATCTTATGCATATGCAACGGCATATCAAAAGTACGGGAAAGATTTTCTTCCGTCAAAATATCTTCACGCATGCCACGGGCCAGAACCTTGCCACCCTTGATAATCATGCCTTTCTTGAAAACATGAGTGATATCTTCGATCCGCTGAGTGATGAAAACGATCGTTGGGGAGTCCGGGCGCGCCGCCAGCTGGTTTACGCATTCCAGCAGATGTTCGCGGCTTTTCATATCCAGATGCACGCATGCCTCATCGAGGATAAGCAGCCGGGGAGAAGATATCAACGCGCGGCAGATCAGCACCTTCAGCTGCTGCCCGCTGGAAAGGTCTTCAAAATTGTTTTCCGCGATGTGTTCGCAATCGAATTCACGCATCATTTTGCGACCCTGCTCGATTTCCTCCGGCAACGGTTGCCGCGTCATGCCGATAGTCGCGTCAATACCCGACAACACCACCTCCAGCGACTGAGTTTCCGGAGATGTCCATTTGACCAGGAACGGGCTGAGCCAGGCGATTTGCTTGCGCACTTCCACCAGATTACTCTGCCCATAGATATTGCCCAGGACTTCGACTTTTGCCCCGAACAGCGGCCATTTAAATCCCATCAGGGTTTTCACCAGAGTGGTTTTTCCGGCTCCGTTACATCCGAGAATAAACCAGTGCTCCCCTTTCCCGACCTGCCAGGAAAAGTCTTCCAGTGCTTCCATGCGACCATAGCAGACAGTCGCATGCTCGATATTTATCGCCAAATCGGCGTCTTCATTACCACTCATCATATAAGTCCTTTGTTTTTCACCAGCCACAGTTTCTGGTCCGGTTCTTGTAATCGATCCAGGCGTCGCGAAGATGCTTACCCTTCGCGAACTCTTCTTCAAATGCGTTAAAATCACCTTTCTCGATAATCGTTCGCAAGTTGTCCCAGCGCCGCTCAAATTCCCGCATGGTATCCAGTACCGCATCCTGATTATTCTCGATGATTTCCCGCCACATTTTCGGCGAAGAAGACGCAATGCGCGAGGTATCGCGGAAACCCGTGGCGCACCCCGAATATCGTAGCGGCTGAAGTTCGTCGTTACAATCAAGTACCGCCTGCGTCAATGCCAATGCCAGCAAATGCGAAATATGGCTGGTGTGAGCCACCAGATTGTCATGCTCGCGAATCCCTATTTCGACGACCGAAGTACCAATAAGCTCCCAGAGCCGCCGCACCTGAACCAGCGCAGCAGCATCAGTCTGCTCCGTTTTGGCAACAAATACTTCGGCGTTGTCGTACAGCCCGGCAAACGCGTTTTGCGGCCCGGACTTTTCAGTTCCGGCCATCGGGTGGCTGCCGACAAAATGTACACCGCGCGGAGCCAGCACCGCTTCACCGGCATTGACGATCACTTCCTTGACACTGCCGATGTCGGTAACAATCGCGCCACTTTTCCAGGCATGGGAAAATTTATTGACAAAGGCGATTATTTCGGGAATCGGCAGACAGATCACGGTAATATCGGCTTCAGACAGCACAACTTCCGCCCGGTCATCGGTCATGGAAATAATCTGCTGTTCTAGAGCCCAGTCGCGCACTTCCTTGCGCCGGGTCCAGCCGGTCACCTCGACACCCTTGGATTTCAAAGCCATCGCCAGGGAAGTCCCCAGCAATCCCAGCCCGACTACCGCAACTTTTCCTTTAAAACCGTCTTCCGTCATCAATTCCGTCCTGTGTGAAGTTGGTTGTTGTTGATAATAACCCGACAATATACACCGCCATATCCTTGCCGGGCAAGCGAAAAAATAAAAAAAGCGGGGAGGTTAATCCCCGCTTTTTCAGCGAATATGGTAATCCGACGATTACTTCTTCTTTTTCTTGCTGTCGCATTTGCCTTCGCAGCAGCAGCGCTTGCTCTTGCAGTCGCTGCCGTAGATGGCGGAGTCGCCGAGCATTTCTTCGATGCGGAGCAACTGATTGTATTTGCAGATACGGTCGGTACGGCTCATCGAACCAGTCTTGATCTGGCCGGCGTTGACCGCAACAGCGATATCGGCAATGGTGGTGTCTTCGGTTTCGCCGGAGCGATGGGAGATAACGGCGGTATAACCAGCCTTGTGCGCCATTTCGATGGCGTCGAGGGTCTCGGTCAGAGTACCGATCTGATTGACCTTGATCAGGATGGAGTTGGCAGCGCCCATGTCAATACCCTTCTTGAGGTACTGAACGTTGGTTACGAACAAGTCGTCGCCAACGAGCTGGCACTTGTCGCCAATAGCCTTGGTCAGCATGACCCAGCCTTCCCAGTCGCCTTCGCCGCAGCCGTCTTCAATGGAATCGATCGGATACTTTTCAGCCAGTTCAGCCAGGAATTTAACCTGTTCTTCACGGCTGCGCTTCTTGCCGTTCTTGCCTTCGAACTTGGAGTAGTCGTAGACGCCATCCTTGTAGAATTCGGAAGCGGCGCAGTCAAGGCCGATCATTACATCTTTGCCAGCCTTGTAACCAGCCTTTTCAATCGCGGCGAGAATGCATTCGAGAGCTTCTTCGGTACCGCCGGCGAAATTCGGGGCAAAACCGCCTTCATCGCCTACCGCAGTGCTGAGATTCTTGTCGTGGAGGATCTTCTTCAGGCTGTGGAATACTTCCGCGCCCATACGGATGCCTTCCTTGAAGCAGCAGGCGCCGATCGGACGGATCATGAATTCCTGGAAAGCGATAGGAGCATCAGAATGGGAACCGCCGTTGATGATATTCATCATCGGAACCGGCAGAACCTTGCCGTTTACGCCGCCGATATAGCGGTAGAGCGGCAGATCGAGGTAAGCGGCGGCGGCGTTGGCGGTAGCCAAAGATACGCCGAGGATGGCGTTGGCGCCGAGGTTGCTCTTGGTCGGGGTGCCATCGAGAGCCAGCATGGCCTTGTCAACAGCGACCTGATCGAGGGCGTCCATACCTTCGAGTTCCGGGAAAATCTTTTCATTGACGTTTTCAACAGCCTTGAGAACGCCTTTGCCGAGGTAACGTTTCTTATCGCCGTCGCGCAGTTCGAGGGCTTCATTTTCCCCGGTGGAAGCGCCGGACGGAACGGCAGCGCGGCCCATTACGCCGCTTTCGAGGGTTACTTCAACTTCGAGGGTCGGGTTGCCGCGCGAATCGATGATTTCACGAGCGTGGATGTCAAAAATAGCAGACATTTTTTAATCTCCTTAGATTCTATATTTAGCAAAATCCACCCGGTACGCTCACGCCACCGGGCCATACTGACGTTGACACAACGAAAATAAAATTATACTTCATATTCATGTCTTTACAAATCAGGATATTTATTTACTCATAAAAAAAATGATTTTCTAATCCGGCAGCAGCGGCGATCCATAATCCCGACAGTAGAACATTATGTTTTGGGCTCTTAACCATAATTACTGGTAAAGAAATCGGGGTAAGACGCAATCACCCGCATATTTATTAAGAAAGTTGCACGTTATCCCGTCACTTTGATCTGGTGTAAGAATATTCGCGCCCCTACTAAACATGGTTAGCCCGCAAATTTGAGCGGAGAGGAAAATCATTCGCCCTTGTCGATAATGATCATCTTGCGCTGGAAGGTCGGAATATCCAGATCTTCGCCATTGAAGATAAAAGGCGTACTGTTGACAAATATTCCCTTGGAAATGTTCTGTAACGGCAGCTCGGCCTGTTCAAACAGATCTCCGCTCTGATTGTCGCCCATCATCAGCTCCTGTCCCGGCGGTGTCACTGGCCGTTGGAACGTCTTCTCCTGCAGCAATTGAGGTTCCGCCGAGGAGGAAGCTTCTCCTTTCTCATAGCGAATAGCAATCGCGGTGATTTGAATAGTATCGGCATATGCATCGTCGGTATTGGCTCCGACAATGACCCGGGTAGTGGGAGGAATGAAGCTTTCCGCCACCTCGAGGGCCTTTTTCATTTCACTGAGCTGCATATCCTTTCCGCCAGTCATTATCAGAATGACCGCGTTAGCACTCTTAAGCTGGTCCGCACCTCCCATCAACGGCGATTGCAGCATACGCTCAAGCGCAAGATGGCAGCGGTTGAGACCGTCGGAAGCCATCGCCGTCCCGATGCCGAAACAGCAGACCCCCTTCCGCCGGTGCAGAACTGAACGAAAACTGGAGAAATCGGCCGAAAGCATGGTCCGGCAGCGGAATATTTCAGTGACCGCCAGAATGGCGCGTGACATCTCGATATCGGCATGGAGAAATGCTTCATCCGCCGGGGTATTGGCCTCCATTACGGAAAACAGCAGGTCATTGGGCAGGCACATCAGAATATCGGCCGTCGGCAGCAGCTCCTTGACACCGTCCTCCGCGATACGCAACTTGCTGTGTCCTTCAAACGAAAACGGCATGGTCATCATGTAGACCGCGGGAATATTCCGGTCGGAAGCCACACTGGAAATGATCGGTACGCCGCCCGTGGCGGTGCCGCCGCCAAAACCGCCAACCACGATCAACATGGTCGTATCCCTGAGCAGATCGGCCAACCGCCCACGCTCTCGAGCCAATGAACGCTGCCCTTTGATCACATCGCCGCCGCAGCCGGCACCGTGGCGCCATCCGGAATCCGCCAGGATCTTCTCGGCGACAGCACAGCTGTCCAGCGAATCCTTATCGGTATCAACGGCTACCAGATGCAGGCGCGAGGTTGCTTGTATCCGGGCCATGGTGTCAATTATCTTGACTCCGGAGCGGCCGATGCCGATGACGGTAATTTTTTCAATGGCGTTATGTTCCATAGCTCTTAAAATTTAATTGCGTTTTTCAGTTCCGAAAAATTCTTAAAGACCGGCTTGAGAATATTATCAACCGAATCCATGCACCGTTCCCAGGCTCCTTTACTGCTGCGCGACTCCCTGGCACGGGTGATGTATTCACCGTAACGCAACAGCCCCCAGGCTGTACTGTATCGCGGAGAATTAAGGTCGGTCGACGCGCCGGTAAGATCCAGCGGATTGCCGATGCGCACCGGGATCTCAAACACGTTTTTAAAGACGTCGGTAGTCTGAGGCAGCAATGCGCCGCCGCCTGAGATCACGCCGCCGGTATTGATAAGGATATCTTCCTTTTTGACACGGGCATTGATAATCTGAAATATTTCCCGCATCCGCACGTCGATGATCCGTTCGATCGAGGTTACCGGAACACGCCGTAACGCACCGGAAGAGGTTCTCATCTCCAGCGTCGGCTTTCCCGCCTTTTTGAGACGGTAGTACTCCCCTTCGTTCAACAGGCGACGAGCCTGCCCGATATGTAGATCCAGTCCGACCGCCAGGTCGTTGGCAACATGCTCCAGACCAACCGGCAATACCCCGCTGAGGAGCATGCCGAAATTGTATACCGCCAGATACTCCGTGGTACCGGCACCCATCTCCACCAGCAGAACCCCATGTTCCTTCTCATCTTCGGTAAGGACGCCAAATGCAGAGGCCACGCCGCTGAATACCGGCAGCACGCCCTCATCAAAACCGGCATCACGAATCGCAGACAGGTAATTTTCAATCCGGTTCTCATCACCATGGATCACATGAATAAACGCTTCGAGCTTGTCGGCCACCTGATCAAGAGGATTGCGGATCTTGCGTATGCCGTCGATCTGATAATAGGAGTCAAAGGAGTTAATAGCGACATGACCTCTGGAAAGCGGTTTGACCTGGGCGTTTTTGACCGCCTCATTGACATCCTCTTCGGTAATCCGACGATCGGGGGAAGTGATGAAGACGTTGCCGACTCCCTGAAATGAGCTGATGTCCGAAGCGGTCACGGCAACAAAGATATTATCATGGTCGATCACATCATTTCCGGCAAGCGAATCCGCCTCGTCAATAGTCGCCGAGAGCAGTTCAAGAACCATACTGACATCGGCGATCTCGCCTTTGCTGACCGCCCCCAGGCAGGCCCGTTCGCCATGCCCGACCACCGCCAGATTGCCGTCCTTGTCGGACTCGCCGATCAACACACATACTTTAGAGGTGCCGATCTCGATCGCAGTGATGTAATTTCTGCTTTGAAACATCAATAACCCCGGATTGTTATTTTCAGAAAAACAAATAAAACTCAAACAGCAGAATATTGATTCTCCTTGATGAAATTTCCACCCGTCAGACATAAAAAAGCGTAATTTTTCCACCATGCCCTGAATTATACCGACAATCGGGGGATTGATTTTAAGACGATCGCCAATAATAATATCATTACAGGGAATTGCAACTTCCGGTCTTCGCATCGGATTTGTTATTTCAAAACATCAATAAAACACATCAACGTGTTGAAAAGGGGGATCATATGTTTACTCTAGTCACTCAGAAAGCGCCCGACTTCAAGGCAACCGCCGTCATGCCCGACAATACTTTCAAGGAAATTACCTTGGGCGAATATCGCGGCAAATATGTAATACTGTTCTTCTATCCGCTGGACTTCACTTTCGTCTGTCCCTCCGAAATTGTGGCTTTCGATCGCCAGCTTGCGGAATTCAAGAAACGTAATGTGGAAATCATCGGGGTCTCGGTCGACTCCCAGTATACCCACTTCGCCTGGAAAAACACCCCGCTCAACAGAGGCGGCATCGGTAACATCCAGTTCCCGCTGGTCGCCGACCTGACCAAGAAGATCGCCGAAGAATACGGCATCCTTTACAACGGAGTGGCATTACGGGGACTTTTCCTGATCGACCGGGAAGGAATCGTGCGACACGCCGTAATCAACGACCTGCCGCTCGGCCGTAGTACCGATGAGGCATTGCGAATGGTTGACGCGCTGGAATTTTTCGAAAAGAACGGCGAGGTCTGTCCAGCCAACTGGCACCGCGGCGATCAGGGTATGAAACCCAACGCCAACGGCGTAGCAGAGTATTTGTCGAAGATGGAATAAAAACGGCCACGAAATAACCGGTGCGGTCATGACATCATCGTCATGACCGCACCATTCATATGATTTAATTGATTTGCTGTAATGCCTATATGGTATTATATTCCCGCATATACAAATTGTGAACAGACGGGCAGCTAAACACGGGGGGAGGCGTTTTTATATGGTATTCGGTAGTGATGTCTGGCGTGGATCATTCTGCATTGAAGTAAGTCCGATCCCAAATACCGTGGTGATTTTCGGCGCATCGGGAGATTTGGCGCATCGCAAACTCCTGCCCGCAATGTTCAATCTCTACCGCAAAAAACTCTTTCACGAAGATTCCCTGATCGTAGGCTGTTCGCGTACCCCCATGACCGAAAACGATTTCCGCGACAAGGT
>QKAL01000089.1 GCA_003246475.1 Lentisphaerota bacterium | reverse complement strand
CAAAGCATCAATTTGCAGAATAGAGGATAAAATGATAAAAAAAACAACTACATTATTCCGCGACCACCACGACCTCTCGCTGCCGCTTTGGGGACCATATTCCAAAAAATTTTTCGGCATCTCCCATATCAATGACCTCCAGCGCGGCTTTCGCTTTGATTTCGCCATTATGCCCGGATTGTACCGTCGTGACATCTCCATCCCCGATGCCCATAAAGAAGCTGCATATTCTCCGAACGCCGTCAGCACAAACCTCGATTTTTACGCCTATCGCCAGCAATTGGAATGGAAGGACCGGCTCTATTGCGACATCAGCTTTTCCCGGATTAGCGACCATCTCATCCTGGTACGTTGCGAGTGTGTCAACCATACCGAAAGCAAGAACAGTTTCGCACTGCACTGTATCAGCGGACTGCAGTTCCCGGAATTACGCCGCAACCACATCGAACTGCCTAGCGGAGGCATCTGGCTCAACGCAGTCGACAATATCGGCTTGCATTTCCAAACTCCCCGCCCATCCGACGGTCTCGTTTACGATGGCTGGCGACGCGGTGAAGAAATTTGCCATGACACCGCCAACGGCAGTTGCATTGGCCAAGGTTTTGGTCAAGAATCCGGGGATAGCATCAAATTCTCATACCACGGTAATCTGCAACGCGCGGCCATACTTCTTCGTTATTGTCTTCCGGAAAATCATGCTCTCCGCATTCAACTGCAAGGCATATGTCAAAAGGAAATTCAACTATGCGGTAACGGAACATTTCAAACTATCAACATTTACTCCGGATCTATCGAACCGGGAACCCTTGAAATCATCTCGCAGGGCGGTTCCGCCATCCAACTGGACGGATTAGCCATCATTCCCGAAAATCAAACAGATGAAGTGATAATTCAACCTTGTGATTGGGATGCCGAGCCATATCAGCAGCCCGGACCTGTCGAAGATAGCATGGTTATCCGTTTTATAGACACGGATTGCCTCTATGGCCTCTGGTGGAGCCATGCCAAGGCCCTGAAACGTAAATATCTGGTAGATAATCTCCAAAACACTCTCCTTTATGACGATGCGGTCCACCAACATTTTATCGATAATTTCAACCGTGGTGGCAGCGATAAATACTCCGATGTTCTGATGCAGCCCATTACCGTGCCGGCACAATCTTCAACCACGGTATATCTCCTCCTTGCCGATGGCAATAACGAAGAAATCATTCAACGTCTTAACGCCGTTGATAAAAATCCCGAACAATTAGAAAAGTTTTACCGGAAAGCCCAAAATAAGCAACTGGATTTTGCCCCAACTATTGAGGGCGAAAAATATTTAACCAGTCAGCAGATTATGGCCGCCGTAACCATGACCAACGTCATCTTTCCGGTCTATACCAAGCGCCGCTTTATCCGTCACTGCGTTCCCGGTCGCTGCTGGAATATGCTTTATACCTGGGATTCCGGGTTTATTGGTCTTGGCCTGCTGGAGCTTGACCCGGTACGGGCAATAGAAACGCTGAATACCTATGTTACCGAACCGGGCGACACCGAAACTGCGTTCATCCACCATGGTTCGCCAGTCCCGGTACAGCATTATCTGTTTCATGAAATCTGCAACCGCATCTCCTCGCCGGAACTGCGGCAGTTCTTCTATCCGCGGCTGAAACAATATTATGATTTCCTGGCCGGAAAAATTAACGGATCGACTACTGCCAACCTTAAATCCGGGTTGCTCAAAACCTGGGATTATTTCTACAACTCCGGTGGGTGGGACGACTATCCCCCACAGTTGTACACACATCAGCAACATCTGGAGCCATGGGTAAGCCCGGTAGTGGTCACTGCCCACACCATACGCGCCGCCCGTATTCTCTCACGTACCGCAACTGATCTCGGTTTGGCTGATGACGCCGCAGAGTTTCAACGCGATATCGACCGATTTTCAGATGCTCTGCAACAATATTCCTGGGATGCCGACGCCGGATATTTCAGCTATGTGATTCATGATGATGACGGATGCCCGGTCAGTCATTTAAAACATGAATCCGGCGTGAATTTCAACATGGGGCTCGACGGCATGACCCCATTATTGGCCGGAATCTGTACCAGCGAACAGAAAAAACTGATGTTTGCGCGGCTGGAATCGTCTGCGAACTATTGGACTGAAGTCGGATTATCAACCGTCGATATGTCCGCTCCGTATTATCGCCGCGATGGCTATTGGAACGGCGCTGTCTGGATGCCATACCAATGGTTCTTCTGGAAGTGCGCGTTGAACGAAGGGAAAGCAGACCTCGCATGGAAAATTGCCTCTCGCGGACTTGAACTATGGCAGCAAGAGACTGGAAACACCTATTACTGTTTCGAGCATTTCAATATCGAAACCGGACACGGAGCCGGCTGGCATCATTTTTCCGGACTGTCCACTCCGGTATTGTGCTGGTTTGGTGCATACTACCGCCCGGGCCGCCTTACCGCCGGTTACGATGTCACCATTAACAATTTGCGTTATTATTCCGACTGCATGACCGCCGAACTGCATATCGATGGCAACATCGACGAAATCACCACGCTGATCGCGGTTACTGGTCAAGGCCGCTACCGCTGCGAATATGCAGGAAAAGTCTATCCGCTCCGGGAACGTATTGCCCAAACCTGGGAGGTTGACCTTCCGAAAGGGACCAGGGGGCGATTAATCATTTCGCAATAACCTTTCATTTGCGGGAAAAAAAACAGCCATGCTATGCAAAATTTATTGAAGTATTGATTCTGGTGTAATTCTATTATATGCTTCTGTTTTTCAATGAAATCGCAGGAGTATTTTTGCCATGTGAACGGACTTCTTCTGCGCTGCAAGTCTGTCACTTGTCCACTTTTTGAAACTGGACATCAACGAACAACTTGTCCTTCAGAAGTGATCTGGGCTACTGATTTTTCCTCCGCCAAAGTATTGACGCAGCTGGGACTGGTAACCTTTTACGTGTTGTTTTTCATTCAGATCAAAACGCGGAAGATTGTTCTCGGTGGCATT
>QKAL01000047.1 GCA_003246475.1 Lentisphaerota bacterium | reverse complement strand
CGGGTCGTCGGCGTATCCGCCCGATGGCTGCAAAGCTATGTTAACGGGAAATATAAAGATATTGAAGTCAAGGTAAAACCGCTTGTAAAAAAAAAATTCCTCTGACAGTTGAAGCTGATGAAATGTGCTCATTTGTCGGAAATATGTATAGCCGCGCGATAAATCAGCCCTCAAAATTGAGATAAATACTCGTCTCAGACAATTTGATAATATCAAAACAAGTTTGAAAATAATTGTGAGTTTACCCGAAAGGCTGGCCAGATTGTCTTACAGGATGGCATTCCCGAAAGTATTCACGACATAAGTCCATCCTGAAGCCGCCGAAGCCTCTGCCATCCCGGCCTCATCGTAATCAGGATTCATGATGTTCGCTCGATGGCCGGGGCTATTCATCCACCAGTCTATCATATCCTGTATAGGGCCGTTAGGCTCTGATTGGCTCATGATATTTTCTCCAATAGCATAATCATGCCATGCCTGTGTATAACCTGAATCCAGAATTCGCTCGAATGATGTGCTCCCGTCAGTACCCGTGTGCATCTGTTCGACTGTGGGCGGCGGGTCAACATATAATACACCTCGGTAATCATGCCGGGCAATATCGGATGCGTGACGCTGTGCAGCATTGTAGAGATAATAATTCGGAGTAAGCGGGGCGATACCTTCTTTCGCTCGCTCCGCATTGACAAGATCAAGGATTGCTTGCATCCTTGACGGCAGAATCATAGACCCGTTACGGCGGAAAGTGTGGCCTTTAAAAATAGGCTCGTGATAGCCTATTCCCTGCGCCCCATCAATAACGACCCCTGAGCTAAAAATATTTCCATACCTTATTAACTCTGTAGAATTTTCAACAGCTTTATTCACAAGCGGCAGTATGGCAGCAGAAATATAATCTGATCTTCGGTCAATATATTGTCCCTTGTATCGACTGACAAACAAGGCTGCTATCTCTTCGCACCCGCCATTCTCAACAATCTCAAAGCGTTCGCCGTCAAAAACCAATGGCGGTTCATCGAAGTCAACATTCCCTTGCCGGTATGTCGCTGATGCTGCGTATGACAATGCTAATTTGGCAGTGATAAATAACTCTATATTAAAATAATCACCCTCTGCGTGGGTCATGGCGAAAAACCCGCCACCAGCATAGGTATAGGAAGCGTTACCACCTGCCGCGCTGATGCTCCACGTTTTACCGAAAGACCCGACAACGCCGTAATTTGTCTCAACATCTACTCTTGATATCATTTGAGACTCTTTATCAGTCGTACCAACGTCGAAGGTCTCTTTTGAACCTGCACCTGACCCTATGACATCGATTGTTATATGCAAAAATTTGCCAGTGTCAACATCAAGACATGAGGGACGCACCAAAAAACGGCTATGGCTGGTCATTGAATAGTACACGGATTCCCATGTACACGTTCCGAAACTCTCCTCGATAAATCCCTCGCACCCGAAATTGATATTATAATCGACGGTTCCGTTATTATATGATACATTTGACGTCACTGGCGATGTAGTAGTGCAGCAATCTCGCCACGATATCGCCAACCCCGTGCTGTCACTATACCCCAACGGAAAAAGCGATTCCCCGGTAAATTCATCATCATATCTGAATGATGCTCCTATCTGGTTAGAAGGATTTTCGTAGGCGTCATTATAACCTTGTATCCCTTGAACAATTGTTGTGTAAAAGACAACAGGAATAAATTTTTCGATTAATATAGTCGGGAATGGGATAGTTGTTTGAGTATTATACCATAAAAATTCATACATTGTATCGCATTCATAAATCGTTCTATCACTATTCACTGGGTCGTAAGGGTCATCAAAGCTTACGGCCCTTTCCAGTATTAAATCCAGAATAGTAGCGCAGATATTCCCGGACCCGGCAGGGAATTCGCAATAAAGATATAAATATTCTGACGAATACATTACGTTATAACAATCTACTGTTTTGCCGCCTATGATCGGCTTGGTCATTGGGAGAGGCGTATAGATATCAGATTCATGCCGGATTGCCCCGTGGAACAGGCAATAAGCCGGGCAACGGATGCCGGAAAATGGCCCAACGTATCCATCTTCGTCCGTCTTCAGAATCGGGGAAACTATCTCATTTTCGGGCGTTCCGTGGACAATGGCAACGTCATGCCCGGCCTCGGCAAGCGGAATCCCGTTTACGAAAATCCGCAAATAGATTGTGCATGATGCCGGTGATTCAACAAAACCGATCACCTTCGGCGTTTTCCAGTCTCCGGAAAACTGGACTACAACATGATCCCCGACCTCAAATGCCGCTCCGTTACAGTTCATGTATTCAACCGGGACGCTGGTCAGAGCAGTTTCCTGATTGATCACAAGCCCCTGCTGGCTGCTTTGCGCTGCGTCAACCGTAACATTGCAGGTATCACCGGACAAGCTGATAATGACCCCATGACGATAAGTCGGGAGCCACTTCTGCCAGCCGGGGAAAATGCAGAGATTGAAAAGAAAATTGAACGGCGTGGCCCCTGCCGGTTTTTGCAGTATCCCGTCCCGGTCAGCGTCGTAAGTCGCACGCCCCTCGTATCCGGGCCGTACCTGTATGACGCCGCGCTCATTCGGGACTTCAATCAGACCTACAGTCCCGGACAAATCGGTAGTCAAATCAGCGCACCATGCAGACACATCTATGGTTTCAGGAATTGACTGATAATAGGCAAGAGTCCTTTCCTTGCCAAGTCGTGTCAGCCTGATACCCCCCAGAAATGCCTCTGCTGAAGATAATTTTGACTTCAATTCCACCAGCGCCGTGAGTGTTTCGACAGTGTTTTCTGGGTGATTTACAGCATAATTTTTCAGGTCGCCTTTAAGGTCGGCAACGAGGGCGACCTGTTCGGAAATCTGCTGATCCAGCCGGGCAATATCTGCCGTCAAATCCTCTATCCGCTTGGCAATCCGCCGGGAATCATACTGTATTGACACCTCGTAAAGACCGTCGCCAATATGATTTTTTATCAGCCCCTTGCCCATTACAGCGCCG
>QKAL01000051.1 GCA_003246475.1 Lentisphaerota bacterium | reverse complement strand
GAGCAGCTGATTGCTGCGGTTCCGCCAAGTATGCAAACAATCCAACCGGTCAATGCGACGCCGTTAGTATGGTGGATAGCGCCGATATCTTCGATACTGGCATTGATTTTTGCCTTATATTTTTACCGCAAGATGATGTCGGCTCCTGAAGGCAGTGACCGGATGAAAGAGATTGCCGGTCATGTGCGTGTTGGGGCCATGGCATATTTGTATCGCCAATACAAGGTTGTAGCGCTGGTCTTTCTGATCTTGATTGTGATTTTAGCGGTACTGGCGTTCTGCGGGATCCAAAATCCGTTTGTTCCCGTGGCATTTCTGACCGGCGGATTCTTCTCCGGCCTTTGCGGTTTTATCGGGATGAAGACGGCAACTAATGCGTCGTCCCGTACTGCACAGGGAGCAAGTATCAGTTTGAATCGCGGCCTGCAGGTTGCGTTCCGTTCGGGTGCGGTTATGGGACTGGTGGTGGTCGGCCTCGGTCTGCTCGACATCTGTATCTGGTACCTGATTCTGGATAAATTGGTGTTTACACCGGAAAATATGAGAGCCGGCCTGGATATGTTCGGTTTGACCTTTGTCTCGCCCGGCTGTTCGGAAATGGAAAAAATGATTCAGATCACGACTACCATGTTGACTTTCGGCATGGGGGCGTCCACTCAGGCGTTGTTTGCCCGTGTCGGCGGCGGCATCTATACCAAGGCTGCCGATGTCGGTGCTGACCTGGTGGGTAAGGTTGAAGCCGGGATTCCGGAAGACGATCCGCGTAATCCTGCCACGATTGCCGATAACGTTGGAGACAACGTCGGCGATGTTGCCGGTATGGGTGCTGACCTTTACGAATCTTATTGCGGTTCGATTCTTGCTACCGCAGCTCTCGGCGCTTCCGTCGGGGCGACTCACATGGCCGCCGGAGGCATCGGCATGAATCGCGTCATCCAGATGATCATTGCTCCGATGGTGGTTGCCGGTATCGGTACCGTTCTCTCCATCATTGGTATGTTCATGGTCCGATGCAAAGAAGGCGCTTCCCAGCGTAATCTGTTGCGGGCGCTGTTGATTGGTACGCTGGGCAGCTCAGTGCTGATTCTGGTGGCAGTTGGTGCTATCGCCAGCGTAGAAAACTGGTTATTCGACTGGGGTATTTTCGGCGCGGTAATTTCCGGCTTGATGGCCGGGGTGATTATCGGGCAGGGAACCGAATATTATACCTCCGATGAATATGGCCCCACCAAGGGGATTGCCGCTCAGTGTAAGATGGGCCCGGCGACGACGATCATCGACGGTCTGGCAGTTGGTATGTATTCCGCCGGGGTTCCGGTTATTACCATTTCGATTGCTATTCTCTGCGCATTCGGCTTTGCCGGAGGTTTCAATGATTTCGCCATGGGGATCTACGGCATCAGTTTTGCCGCTGTCGGGATGCTGGCGACTTTGGGTATCACCCTGGCGACCGACGCATATGGCCCGATTGCCGACAATGCCGGGGGTAACGCCGAAATGGCGCATTTGCCTCCGGAAGTCAGAGAACGTACCGACGCGCTGGATGCGCTTGGCAACACGACAGCGGCAACCGGTAAAGGTTTTGCCATCGGTTCCGCCGCACTTACCGCGCTGGCATTGATTGCCGCGTATATCGAAGAAATCAAAATGTGGACTAATAAGTTTGCCGGAAACTCCGATCAGATGTTTGTCGAGCTTATTGTTGATGTCAAGAAGGTCATGGCGACCGGCAGACCGGAAATGCTTGCATACGTTGACGTGTTGCAGGGGCATCTGCTCAACCCGCTGCTGCTGTGCGGCCTGTTCATCGGCGCGATGATGGCATTTGTTTTCTGCGCCATGACGATGAAGGCAGTTGGCCGTGCCGCCGGTTCGATGGTGGAAGAAGTTCGCCGTCAGTTCAAGGAAATACCGGGTATTATGGAAGGTACCGGGACTCCGGACTATGCCCGTTGTGTGGCGATTTCCACAGCCGGGGCGCAGCGTGAAATGATCGTTCCGGCCCTGCTGGCGATCATCGTGCCGGTCGTAAGTGGACTCATCCTCGGCGTTGCCGGAGTTATCGGTGTTCTGACCGGCGGTCTGGTATGCGGTTTTGTTCTGGCAACGATGCTCAATAATGCCGGCGGCGCCTGGGACAATGCCAAGAAGTTCATCGAAAAAGGCAATTTAGGCGGCAAGAAGCTGCCGGATGGTTCCAAGAACCCGGTTCATGCCGCGGCGGTTACCGGCGATACTGTTGGCGACCCGTGCAAGGACACCTCCGGTCCCTCGCTGAACATCCTGATCAAGCTCATGAGCATGGTCAGCATCGTGTTCGCGCCGGTGGTAATCAAATTCTCGCCGATCATCCAGCAATGGCTGGGTATGTCGAAATAATTATCCCGTAAATTAATGTAAAAAAGACCGGATATTTTTCCGGTCTTTTTTTATTTTAACTCTTTATTTTTTAACTTTGCGCTACTTGCCGTGGCGTAATCTGGAGTTTTGCCGCTTCGGCGGCGACTTTTCCCGCAGCCTCGCCGGTGGCAACGCAGTCGCCGGTAACCCGGTAGGCTGCGTGAGCGATGTAACTGCCGCTGATACAGCGACCGGCGGTCATGATGTTGTTCAGTCCGACCGGCAGCAGCGAACGCAATGGAATGTCGAACCCGTGATGAACCACCACGGTCTGGGATTTTTCCGCTGGTTCGTGAATGTCAACGCCGAACTCGACGCGGCAGATGCCGTCGGCATGGGTCTTGCCTGACTTAACGTCATCGTCGCTGATAACGTAATCGCCGGTTATCCGGCGGGTCTCCCGTACCCCAATCACGTAGGGCAGTTCCATGAGATATACATCGCCCAAAACATCCCGGATGTACGGAAACAGCTTCATGGCGTCGCGAACCTGACGGCGTCCATCCAGCGTGGCGGCGGTGAGGTCTTCGGAGTCGATCCCCAGACGGCGCTTGACGTGAGTCCATTGAATCAGCGCTTCTCCAGGGCGCGGCAGCTTGATGATGGCCGGGTAATTGAAAGGAATCTGTTC
>QKAL01000170.1 GCA_003246475.1 Lentisphaerota bacterium | reverse complement strand
GCTGAGGACAAAAGCGTCTAAGAAAGCGCATCAGTTGTCGGGCTACGAAATGCCGCAGGTACTGGCGATCACCTGTGAACACATAGCTGCCGACTTCCTGCTAGGGCCGCTCGGAGCCGAAATGTTTCTTACAAGCGACACAAAGATAAGCGTACCGATAGCCACTGGAAAACCCATCGACGAAAAAATCCATTTGACAACGGATTTAAAAGATTCTGTTTTCTTTAGATTCAGGGATGGGATCTTTGAACCATGTAGACAAAGCATATCCGCCATCCTCCTGATAAGCATTTTTGCAGATAAATTGTACGTAGTTGGCATTCTCCATCCCCACCCGCAACACTCGTTTCCGATTAGCCTGCTGCCTTCGGTACCATTTCTACGAATGAAGAAGTGGCCTCCAGAGAATCACGGTATTGAAACGGAATGGGTGATTCATAGTCCCAAACCGACTGCGTTTCACCATCGGGAAGTGACTTTTAAGGACAAGGAATTAAGAAGCATATAATCTATACGCGCTGGATTCAATGAGCTCCGTTGTCCTGGACGGCCGCAGCGCACGAAGCTCTCCGACTATTCAGCCCAATGGAGCTGACTGTGGTGGTTGACCGCTTACATCTCTATATTCGTCGTGCCGCGACTCAACCATTCTCGCAGCTCATCCGGCTGCCGTTGGGAGAAAACAATGATCAACACCGAACTCAATACTTCATACTTCTATTATTTCGGCGAACTTAACAAATTCGGTGCAAACAACTTAATAATCTTGACGTCTCAAAAAATATTAAATGGATGTAACCATATATATTTATGTGTTTCGTCCAAGGGCGGCTGTAACTTTTCAGCCTTAACCCTCTATAACTACCTCAAAAATACTCCGGTAAAAGTAACGACGCACAATATTGGACTTGTTGAGTCTGCGGCAAATATTCTTTTTCTAGCCGCAGAAGAACGTATTGCATCTAGCAATTCAAGATTCATGATTCACGGCTCAAAAACCAAATTCCCCCCAGAAACAAAATTCACGACCGAAGAGTTGCTAGAATCGGCAAATAGCCTTCAGAACGACCTCCAACTTTTTTCTGGCATTATTTCAAGCGCCCTACAATGTTCAATCGAACTCGTTGAACCATGGCATAAAACAAGCAAGTTTTTCTCTCCCCGTGAGGCAATCGAACACAAAATCATTAGTCGAATTGAAGAGTTCAGTCTGCCGATAGATAAAGAATTTATCGGAATTAATAACGATCCGCCTAAATAGGTATTCAGTCTCATACGTTGCTGGCACTGAAAAATTCTCACCGGGGGTGGTGAATTCAATTTGCGGGTTGAGTAGAGATTGAAGGGCTGTCATAAAGATTATAGATTGACATTTCACCATTCTTTGACAACTCTTTTGCCATGCCTTGTCAAGCCCGACTCGACGCCCCTCAGAACTCTGCACCATGTCATCGGACGTGGAATCGAACACCAGGAAATCTTTACCGACGACATCGACCGCAATGATTTTCTTACGCGGTTGTCTTTACTCCTTACCGAAACTTAAACTTTTTGCTACGGTTGGGCAGTGATCCCCAGCTACTTTCATCTTCGGCGGCGTACCGGTCCAACTCCGCTCAGCATGCTGATGCTCCGCCTATTGAGCGATTATGCGGGCGCTTTCAATGGCCGCACCAGCGCCCGATCACCTGTTTCAAAACCGCTACATTTCACCTTTAAACTTCAATCAATACAAGCCGTTCCCTTCTTTTTTCTCTCCGGTCTGTTAGACTTGAATTAAATCCCAGCATGTCCACGGCCATCTTTCTGGAGACCACAGAATGGATTCACTACCCACCGATTTTTATCAAGATCTTGTCGAAAATGCTCCCGATGCCATTTTATTTGCCGACCGGGAAGGGATAATCCGTCTCTGGAATACCGGTGCGGAACGGATATTCGGGGTTCCTCGCGAGCGGGCGCTTGGCCGGACTCTGGATCTGATCATCCCGGAAAAATTGCGGGCGCGACATTGGGAAGGGTATCGCCGGGTCATGAACGGTGCGACGAGCCGCTACAGTACCCAACTGTTGAAAGTCCCTGCCTTGAAGGGAGACGGAAGTCAGTTCTCCAGCGAGTTTAGTATCGTGCCGATCAGGGACGAGAACGGCTCGTTAGCCGGCATCGCTGCGATTCTGCGGGACGTTTCGGCGCAATGGCAGCGGGAAAGGGAACTTAAGGCGAAAGTGGAGGAGTTATCGCAACGTGCCGAAAGGGGCGGATAATTTTAAGATAATCCGTTGACGTTTTGGTAAAGCAATAGTCTTTTCCGGAGAATGTTGCCGGGCATGCGTGTTTTCAAACGGTCAGAACCTGGATTCCCGCCTGCGCGGGAATGACGAAAATCGGACTTTTTCATGAGGCCCGGCTGAAAATTATGGGGTAGATCATTGGCTGTGAATCGCATCCCAAAAGAAATATGCGCCACTAACAAAACAGCGGCGGATGGTTTAAACCCATCCGCCGCTGTTTTCTGTTGCACGAATTGTTTGTGGATGCCCTACTTGGTGGTGGCTCTTCGCGGACAATCCTCCGGTTGATAAGCGCAATCGCCACGCCGGAAATGCCCCTTGTCGTGCCCGTGCCGTCCGCCCCGCATAAAGGGCTGGATTTTGTCGGCCAAGGCTTTCTGCTCGGGAGTCAATTGCGCCTGGATGCTGTTTTGCAGACGCGCTTTGGAAACCATCAACTCCGTACCGATTTCGGCTTTTTTCGCGGCCAGCTCGCGAACCGCTTTTTCGTCGAAAGTGGTCGCCTGGGTCAGGGTTTGCCATTGATTGCGGATGTCGAACATCTGCTGGCGTAAAGCGGCGGTTTTGGTTTGTTCTTCATCGATAAGGGCTTTGATCTTAGTCTGCTGCTCCGTCGTGAGGTCCAGCGCCTGGGACCAACGGTCCCAATGCCGTCCGAATCCGGTGCCGTCACAATCACCATAACCGCGCATCCCGTATCCCGCGCCCATACCCATGCCCGCGCCCATGCCGGCACCTCGTCC
>QKAL01000107.1 GCA_003246475.1 Lentisphaerota bacterium | reverse complement strand
TTCTGTTTTGTCAACATGAGTGTTGTGACAGGAATTCGGGCAAAAAAAATGGCAGCCCCGTAAGGATTCGAACCTCAACAAAATGAACCAGAATCACTTGTGCTACCGTTACACCACGGGGCTACCTGCATTATAAGGCTTATATTATAAAAGAGGTTTTGGAAAAAGCAACCTCAAATTCAATATTTTTCACACTATTGTTCCATATTTTTGTTCAAATCATCGTTTCCCTCGCTGTTTTTGTCTGGGCTCAATGTTCGTTTTATACCCCTCTCATTGAAGCCATGAAGATGAAATTCCTTCATTTTGCGCTAATTCGCCAGCCTGCAAATAGATTTTTGCGGCAGGCGGGTTTATATTGCATAAAAAACATCCGGAGCCATTTAAACGGAGAATTCTCATGCTGAAGATCAGTTATACACAGAATGATTTTGAAAAGCAGACTACTGCTTTGTATAAGCGCCCGTCCTATCCGCAGGAAATCGAAGAAGGGGTAAAAACAATTCTTCAGGACGTCAGAAAGAACGGCAACAAGGCGTTGATAAAATATGCCAAGAAGTTTGACGGGGCAGTTTTAAGTAATGAAAACCTTCTGGTCGGCGAAGAGGAGATAAAAGCCGCTGCCGGTAAAGTCAGTGCGAAGATGAAGAGAGCGATTAAAGCGGCGCTCGATAATATTACCGGGTTCGCGGAAAAACGCATTCCCCAGCCCTGGACCCATTCCCCCAGGCCTGGAGTGATAGTCGGAGAACGTTATGTGCCGATGGAACGTATCGGGGTTTACATCCCTGGAGGAACCGCGCCGCTGGCCTCGACCGTGATCCATACGGTTGGGATTGCCAAAGCGGCAGGAGTGGCGGAAATCGTGGCGGTAACTCCTCCGGGAAAGGATGGGTCCATCAACCCGGGTGTACTCTATGCCATGAAGAAGGCCGGTGTTTCGGAGATCTACCGACTGGGCGGCGTTTATGGCGTTGCCGCGCTTGCCTACGGGACGCAGACCATCCGGAAAGTGGATAAGATCGTTGGACCCGGCAATGCCTACGTCACGGCGGCAAAAAAGCTGGTCTACGGTGAAGTGGCCATCGACATGGTGGCGGGACCGTCGGAAATCATGATAATTGCCGATGACTCCTGCGAGCCGGACTTCATTGCGGCAGACATGCTGTCACAGGCGGAACATGGCAGCGGGCTGGAGCAGGCGGTATTGGTCTGTAACTCCGCGGAGTTGATCGACAAGGTTATTGCCGCAGTCAAGGCCCAGGCAAAGCAATTGTCACGTTCCGAAGCCGTTGCCAATGTTATGAAAAAGGGAATGTTCTTTATCGAAGTGGCCAACATGGTACAGGCGGCGGAAGTGGCAAGTCGATATGCGCCCGAGCATTTGGAAGTTATGTGTGAGCAGGCGGGAAATGTGGCCAAGAAGGTTACCGCGGCGGGTGCGATCTTCATCGGGCCGTGGACACCGGAGCCGGTGGGCGATTTTGTCGCCGGGCCCAGTCACGTACTGCCGACGGCCGGAAGTGCGCGCTTTTTCAGCGGCCTGACCGTCGAGGGTTTTTTTCGCCGGATGAGTATCGTCAATTATCAGAAATCCGCGTTGAGAAACGAACTGCCGGATATTATGGCGTTTGCCGAGATCGAAGGTCTTGACGCTCACGGAAACAGTGCGGCGATACGAATTGAAAAAGGCAAATGATTTTTTGAGACAAATTAATCTGGAATAATACCATGGACTATAAATCATATTTCCGGCCGACAGTGGATGCGATGGGCGGGTATACGCCGGGAGAGCAGCCTAAGGTTCTCGATCTAATCAAACTCAATACCAACGAAAACCCTTATCCTCCCTCACCCCGGGTCGAAGAGGTGTTGCGGGACTTTGACACGGCAAAATTGCGCCTGTACCCGGAACCGACTGCCGATTCGTTGCGTGATGTCATTGCATCAGTCAACGGGGTGCAGCGTGAAAACGTAATTGTCGGCAACGGTTCGGACGACATTCTGACCATTATCGTCCGTTGTTTCTGTGACGCTAAACGTAAAATGGCATGTATCGATCCGACCTATTCCCTCTATCCGGTTCTGGGCGAGCTGCAGGGTGCCGAATGCGTCAGGATCGAACTTGATGATGATTTCTCGCTTCCGGATGATATTCTGGAGCAGGCCGCCGTCGCCAATCTCTTGATGTTTGCACGCCCCAATGCTCCGACCGGCAACCTCTTCCCGCGTGAGCGGGTCGAGGAAATTTGTGCCCATTTTCGCGGCATCGTCTTTATTGACGAGGCATATGTCGATTTTTCGGAGAACAACTGCCTGGATCTGGCCATGCGTTATCCCAATGTGATTGTCAGTCGGACGATGTCAAAAAGTTACGCGCTGGCGGGGGTGCGGCTGGGTTATGCCGTTGCCAACGCAAAGATCATTGACGGGATGATGAAGATGAAAGATTCCTATAATGTCAACATGTTGACACAGAGGATCGCGATCGAAGCGTTTAAGGATGGTGAGTATCTGCGTCGGATGGTGGACAAGATCATCAGCACTCGGAACCGCATCGCCGCGGCATTGAAAGAACTGGGCTTTACCATGGTGCCGTCATCGACCAATTTCCTGTTTGTCTCCCCGCCGGACGGTAATGGAAGGCTTTACTTTGAGGAACTGCGGAAACATAATATTATAGTGAGATATTTTCCGGGGAAAAAAACCGGAGATTATGCCCGGATCTCCATCGGTACCGATGCGGAAATGGACAGGGTGATGGAGGTTACCCGGAGTATTTACGGGGCTAAATAGACATTGTTCAAAGATAAAAAGGGGGGCAAGATCATGATAAGTAATGAATCCGTCCGCCAGCCTTACGTATCGGGACAGTTTTACGAAGCTGATCCGGTTCGTCTGAGTGATAATATTGAACGGATGTACCGCGATTCCTGCAAAGGAAATGAGCCCATGAAAGGGGTTCGCGCGATGATTCTGCCGCATGCGGGGTATGTCTATTCCGGTCCGACGGCGGTGAAAACCGCCGCGCTGGCGCGTGGCGGCGGCTATCGGCATATGGTTGTGATTGCGCCGTCGCACAGCTATCCTCTGCGTGGGGTTGCCCTGACTGCGTATCGCAAATACCGCACCCCGCTGGGAGAGATCGAAGTCAACACGGATGCCACCGCGGCATTGCTGAAGTTGCAGGATCCATTGATCAGCCGTTTTGACGATGCCCACACCTATGAGCATGCGCTGGAGGTTGAGCTGCCGATCCTGCAAAAGATGATAGCTCGGTGTGACCTGTTGCCGATAATCTGCGGCGGAATCAGTGTGGATGACGCGCGAAAGGTCGCCTTGAAGCTGTTGCCTTACTGGCGGCAGGATACGCTTTGGGTCATCAGTTCCGATTTTACCCATTACGGCCGGTCGTTCCGTTATCTGCCTTTTACCAGTGACATCAAGGAAAACCTCCGTAAACTCGATCTGGGTGCAGCGGAACAGATCGAAAGACTGGATCTTGAAGGTTTTGATGCCTATTTGAGCAAGACCGGAGCGACGATCTGCGGCTGTAATCCGATTAAGCTTCTGCTGGCGGTAATCGCTGCCTCGGGAGATACTATTCATCCGAAAATGGTTGAATATACCACTTCCGGCGAACTCTCCGGAGATTTTTCCCACTGTGTTAGCTACGCAGGAATCGTCTTTGCGGAGTAGTCGCAGGAGAGGTTTTGCTGCAAGGAAAAAATCGTGGGAAATGCCGTAACCGCTATAGCGTTATTGAAACAAATCATATATCGTATTATTAAGGTGCTGAATGCGTGAATGTTCTAATTCCATGTACCCGTAATGGGATGATGGAAGATCTGGCATGTTTTGGGGAACGCGAATCAGGCCGCAACGCCAATTTCATTCCCGCAGTCAGTATGGCAAGAGTACCGGAGCGTGTATATCCGAGCAGGGAGGAAGAACGATGATTAATGACTTCGGGGAAAGACGCGCCTTATTGACCGATTTCTATCAGTTGACGATGGCTTATGGATATTGGAAAACGGGCAAGTGTAACGATGAGGCCGTTTTTAACCTTTTTTTTCGACGATTTCCGTTTAACGGTGCTTATGTAATTGCCTGCGGACTGGAACAGTTGATCGCCCATGTGGTCGACTTCCGTTTCAACCATGATTCTCTCGAGTACCTTTCCGTACTGCAGAATTCCGCCCATAACAACATCTTTGAACGGGACTTTATCAAATATCTCCGGGATTTACGGATTACCTGTGACATTGACGCTATTCCCGAAGGCTCGCTGGCATTTACTGCCGAGCCTATGGTTCGAGTCAAGGGCCCTCTGCTCCAATGTCAGCTGCTGGAGTCGGCATTGCTCAATATCATCAACTACCAGAGCCTCATTGCCACCAAAGCGGCGCGTATCTGCGTTGCCGCCCGGGGCCCGGTATTTGAATTCGGTCTGCGGCGGGCGCCTGGTCCGGATGGCGCGTTGAGTGCTTCCAGGGCCGCCTATATCGGCGGATGCTGCGGTACATCCAATGTTCTTGCCGGGAAAGTCTTCGGCATACCGGTCAAAGGGACTCATGCGCACAGTTGGGTAATGGCTTTCGGGTCGGAGTCCGAGTCCTTTGACACCTTGGCGCAAATGCTGCCGGATGACTGTATATTGCTGGTCGACACTTATGATACCCTGGCTGGTGTGGAGCGTGCCGCCCGTATTGGCGAAGTTATGAAGACCAGAGGCGTGCGGCTTTCCGGCATTCGGCTTGATTCCGGGGATATTGCGGAGTTAAGCTGCAAGGCCCGGGAGATCCTCGACCGCCATGGATTGATAGATTGCCGCGTGGTCGCCAGTAATGAACTCGATGAATACCAGATCGCCAGCTTGCGTCAGCGAGGGGCTATGGTCGACTACTGGGGCGTCGGTACCCGCCTGGTCTCAGGCTATGACGAAGGTGCATTGAGCGGGGTGTACAAGATGAGTGCCATCAGGACGGTCGGAAATGACTGGAATTATAAATTGAAAATAACCGGCAGTCCCGAAAAAGCCACCTGTGGCGGATTGCCACTGGTGCGTCGTTATCTGCTGAACAATTTATATTGGGGAGATATGGTCTTTGATGAACAGCTGGGGCCGGGAAATGTAATGGTAATGTCCGACGGAAGCCGTTTGGCAGTTCCCGATAATGCCACCGGAGAAGAACTGCTTCAGCCGATCTTTCGAAAAGGTAAGCTGGTCTATGATTCCCCCCGTATTGAAAATATCCGGGAACGGACGTTTACTGAATTATGCCGGTTGCCGGAAGAGATGTTGAAACTGGAACCCACAATGGTGTATCCGGTCGGCAAGGATGAAAACTGTGCGGAACTTAACAAGCGGCTTGCTATTCAGTACCATGGCTGAAAACGGCGGCGAGGGGGCAGGGTAATGCGGGCGCTGGTGATAGTGGATTTACAGAATGATTTCATGCCTGAAGGGGCATTGGGCGTTCCGGAGGCTGACCGGATCGTCCCGCTGATTAACCGGCTGATCGGAAAATTTGACATTGTGGTGGCATCTCAGGATTATCATCCTTGTAATCATTGCAGCTTGATCTCCAATCATCCCGGTCGAAGGGTGCGTGAATCCGTCGTCATCAATGGACTGTCTCAGATTATCTGGCCGGATCACTGTATTGAGGGTACATATGGTTCCCGGTTGGTAGAAAAGCTTGACCAGTCCCGCCTTGCACGAGTGTTTCATAAAGGGACGCACCCCGAATATGACAGTTACAGTTGTTTTTTTGATAATGGTCATTTCTATTCGACCGGACTCGATGATTTTCTTCGCCAAGCCGGGGCAGACCAGATTTATCTGTGTGGACTGACGATAGACTATTGCGTTAAGTATTCTGCTATAGATGCCGTTGCCTGCGGGTTTGATACCTATGTGATCCTTGATGCCTGCCGTGGTATCGACATGATTCCCGGAGACCTCCATAATGCAATTACTGAAATGGTTGCAGCCGGCGTGAGAATCATAACTGCGGATACGTTTCTGGAGATGTGAGTCCCCGCGGGGTCTCTTTTTGAGTTCGGCGGTGGCGGTGGAATCTTGACATATACGCGTCCAGCATATAAAATTATCTTCTATCAGGACAATAATTGAAATGTCCTGCCAACAAAAACTCAAAATTTAGTGGGGGGAATTATGAAAAAGATTCTGTTTTTCTGTTTTTTGATGCTCATCGGTGTCTATTGCCAGGCTAATAGTTGTTGTGGCGCCAAGGAGGCCTCCAAAACAAAGTGCAGCGCTGATTGCGATTGCGGCGAAGGATGTGTCTGCAAGGGGAATTGTACTACGGAATGCGGTTGCAAGTGTTGCCAGAAAGATAAGGACGTTAAATGCGAAGATGCCAAGGCCGGCGATGAAAAGAAAGACGTAAACGCCGATGAATCGAAGAAAGAAGAAAAGAAAGCCGATGACGATAAGGACGAGGATGCTGAAGAAGATAAAGATTAAATAATCTTTCTATAACTGAAGCTGCATGATCGGGAGCGCCTGAAAAAAGGCGCTCTTTTTTTTACCCTTTGCAAACAATTGATTGAATGTTACTCTTTTGTGTTTTGTTGTATTGATAATTACAATTATGAAATCATGGTGTCTCGCCTTTGAGCTCAAAATGAGGTTTGGCATGGCTTTTGCTATTTGTATTGGGCAATGGAATCATTTATCTGAGAATCATGTTAGGAGAAGTAAAAATGGAAGACATATTAACGCGATACGGAACGATAAGCGGGGCGATATGCCACCGGAAGTATGACAACGGTTTACCTCGGGAGATCAGGCTGGTTCGGGAGAACCGTTTGCTCACCGCAGTGGGGGAAATTATTCCTTATTACCGTTGCGAATCGATTGTGCACAATGGGGACAGCGATATCATGTTCTATCCGGACGGCTCAATCAAATACGTCCATTTAAAGGAAACGGTTCCGCTGGAAACCCCGATCGGGGTAATTCCCTGCAATAGTCTGATGTTTTACGAAAACAGTTCGCTGAAACATGCCTTTATTCGTGATACATTGGAATGGGAGGCTCTGCATGCCGGAACATTGGATGAATATCCCGATGAAGTCAGCATTTCACTGGACAATTATGATCTGAGCGGCATGATCTCCGGAATCAGTTTTTATCCGTCCGGTGCCGTGAATATGATAACGATTGCGCCCAGTGAAAGCATTGTTTTCAATACCCCTGCCGGGATGCTGCGGGTAAGAAACAGTATCCATTTTTACGAGAACGGTGCCATCAAATCGCTGGAACCCGCTCATCCGGTAGCGGTGGACACGCCGATCGGGTTTTTCAAGGCCTACAATCCGCTGGCCAATAATGGAGATGTCATCAACAGTTCGTTGCGATTCACGGAAAATGGTCACATCCGTTCGCTGGTCACGGTCAACAATACCGTCAGTATTATGATCGGGGGTCACGAGTTCCTGTTTTCACCCACGGAAATTTCCAATGCATACTTTCACGAGTTATCGGATTTAAATCCGTTGGAGGTAAAGTTCTATAACAGTTCAATTATGATTGTAGATCGCGGTAAGAACTACCTGTTCGACCTAAGTTTCGGATACTTTGATGTTCTTGGCTATGACTACAAGTGATGGAGGCGGTGATGGGGATTATATCGGAATCACGTATCAGAGTAGAATCGGTTAAGCACCAAGGCAGACCATGTCATGAAAACACCATTGTCTGCCTTGGTGCTTAACCGACTTATTCTTCTTTAAAACATTGAATATTAGTAAACCGGTCTGGAAAAGAGCTGACCCCCATGCTATTATATACTCATGTGATTGGCAACGATAACTTTAGGGTAAACAATGTTTAAAGAAGAACGTGACGAGTCTCTGTTTGACTGGAATATGCTGGGAGATATTCGAACCGGCAGACCCAATCTTGGACCGACAATGGATGTCGCTGTATATCGCCTGATGCAGTTCACATTGCGCGATGTCCTGATTAAGAACTACGGCGTTGCCGCATCTGACCAGATTTTTTTCGACGCAGGCAAGAAGGCGGGACGTGAGTTTTACCGTAACCTGATTGGTCAATGCGACAGCCTCAATACTCTTACTTCCAAGCTGCAGGATTTATTGCGCGATTTGAAAATCGGCATCATTCGCTTCGAAAGAGCGACTTCAGAAAATCGCGAATTCGTCATCACCGTCGAAGAGGATCTGGATTGTTCCGGCCTTCCGATTTCCGATGAGACCATTTGTGTTTATGACGAGGGGTTCATCAGCGGGATACTGTTTGAATATACCGGGATAGAATACACCGTGAAAGAGGTAGACTGCTGGTGCTCCGGTGATCGCGTCTGCCGTTTTGAAGCTAAAGCCGTTGATTGACGGAAAATGCCATGCTTCAGGTGGATAAAAAATATTTTGATATGGTTTCTGAGGCTTTTTACCTATTGCAGAAAGGGAAAAAAGCTGTTCCGATCGACCTGCCGCCGGATTATCCGGACAACGAACTCAGGCAAATGGTCGGCTATATCAATCGTTTTATCTCCTCATATGAGGATTTGACTGATAATGTTGCCGGCATCGCTCGCGGAGAACTGGATTTTGAGATTCCCAAAGGTGGGCTTGCCGCGCTGCATCAGTTGAAAAGTCTGCAGTCCAGCCTGCGCCATCTTACTTGGAAGACCCAACAGATCGCCTCGGGTGATTTTGAGCAGAAAGTCGATTTCATGGGTGATTTTTCCGAGGCCTTCAACAGTATGACTCGGCAGTTGAAGGAGGCTTTTGAAAAGATCGAACAGCAACACGAAAGACTCAAGCTGGCTTATGAGACCATTCAGCAGGAAAAGGAGAAATCCGACCGGCTGCTTTTGAATATCCTCCCCGTCCGGGTTGCCAATGATCTGAAAGAGACCGGAAAGACAGTTCCCCAGACCTTTGAGAATGTTACGGTGGCATTCTCTGATATTGTCGGGTTTACCAATATGTCATCGCGCTTGTCGCCACAAATTCTTATCAATGAATTGAATGAGATCTTCACCGGATTCGACATGATTATTGAAAGCAACGATTGCGAGCGTATCAAGACAATCGGCGATGCCTATCTGGCGGTCAGTGGGATGAATGGCGGCAGTGAAAACCATGCCGATAATATCGTCAAGTCTGCCCTGCAGATCATTCGTTTTCTGAATATGCGGAACCGTACATCTCCGTTTCACTGGGAAATCCGTATCGGTATCCATACGGGCAAAGTAGTCGGTGGTGTTGTCGGCATTAAGAAATATATCTATGATGTTTTTGGCGATACCATTAATACGGCATGCCGCATGGAGCAGAACTCCGAACCCATGAGGGTTAATCTGTCCGAAGCAACATACTCCATAATTAAGAACAGATATGAATTTGTCGAAAGATCTCCGCTTGAGGTAAAAGGAAAAGGGATGATGAAGATGTATTTTCTGAACTCCCGTGACGCAGAATAATCAAGCGCATTGGAGGGGGGCAAGGTTTCCCGGCTGTCCCGGATTTTTATTTTAAAGTTCCGAATATCCTAATCTGACACCATCTTAAATGGGGGGCAATATAAATCTGACGGGCAAGGTTTTAAAAAAGGCGTAAACATGAAAAAGTTATTTATTTTTGCTATCTTTCTATTGGTTTCATCAGCAATGATGGGCGATTCATTCATGGCTAAATCTCCTTCGGGTAAATATGGCTGTACTTTTAATAGAGTTATTAATCCTGACGGGGAATACGACCCGGATCTGTGGATAATAAGAATTGCATTAACAGCTGAGCCTAATAAGCTTCTATTTGTTATGAAAGGAATTCGTTCTGCAAGCGTTAAGTGGTCTCCTCTTGATGATTGGTTTTCTATTCTCGAAGAAGAGGATGGACATTTTACATATTTGCATATATTTGAGATTATTGAAGAAGGAAAAGGGTTTTCTGTAAAACATGTTTACCAGCCTCCTTATTTTGATTCTGCTACTGTTCATTGGGATATTATATCATGGAATATGTCGAAAGGAACCGTAGACATGAAAGTTGAATATGAGGATGAAGGGGAGGATGGAATTGAAATTAAGACATGTAGATATAAAAATGTTCCATTTTGTCCTTTCTTGATGTCTCGCTATGGGGTCAAACACGGAGAATGAGCACAAAGATGGCTCAGGAGACGGTAAAAAACAGCCTTTGAGCGATTTTTTGATGGCTAAAAATGCGTTTAATCGTTTTTGCCGTCACGGTGTTCATTGATAACTATGGATAGCCAAATACCGATTGTTCAGAACGCCGAAAACCGTTTTATTTCCGCGGTAAACGCCGCCGGAACGCAGAAACTGGAGTTCGTTTACGACTGCATGGGCCGCAGAGTGGAAAAGAAGGTCTACAACATAACTACTACGCCAGAGGGTGCTACCCTCCAACTGACTACTCATCATAGATTCGTTTACGATGGTTTTAAATTGGTAGAGAAGCTGAATGCCGTGGCCGACAATGCCATCATCAATAAATTCGTCTGGCAACCGGAAACATTTATGAATTTAGATGTCCCGCTCTCCGTCTCCGCCGTCAACAGTGAACTGGCCACCGTGAACTATTATTATTTCACCGACGCCAATAAGAACATTGGTCAACTGATGGATGCATCGGGCAATATCGTTGCCAAATACGAATACAGCCCGTTCGGGAAGATTACTTCCCAAAGCGGCGATTATGCCGCCGCCAACCCGTTCCGATTCTCCTCGGAATATGCCGACGATGAAACCGGCCTTGTATATTACAACTACCGGTATTATAGTCCGGAATTGGGAGGATGGTTAAAAAGGGATCCGATTGGAGAAGAAGGCTTTAGGCTAGCATTTGAGTCAGCAATAAGTTCAACCAAATATTTTTATTCTTTGTATAAGTTTTGTAATAATAATTCAATAAATACATACGACCTTAAAGGGTTAATAATTCCATTAATTGTAATAGGGGGAAAAACTATTGGTTTGGACAATGTTAGCTTATAATACATATCAAGCAGGGTATTACGCAAAAGAAGCGATGGATTGTTTTGATAAAGCAAAAGAACTTGAAAAACAAACAAAAGAAAAATTCTGTTGGACGGATAGTGACGAAGAATTTATTACTTGGCAAAAAACAGTACGGCCATCACAAGGATGTTGGGAGCTTTTAAGTCAATCTTTGCAATATGGACTGAAGGCAGGAATTTCTGGAGGACTTATTAAGGGATTTCCTAAACTGTTGCAGTATTCTAGAATGTTAACGCAATAAATAAACAATAATATGAAAATAATCATTTACAAAATAGCAATATCTCTTCTATTGTATTTGGCAATAATATACAGACACTGGGGATGTGCAAATATTACAGTGGGA
>QKAL01000140.1 GCA_003246475.1 Lentisphaerota bacterium | reverse complement strand
GTATCTCGGTCCGGCGCGTGATGCCCTCAAGGCCCTTTACAAGCACAAGAACATCAATGTGCTCGGTTCCGCCGGCCATGCTTATGACATCTAATTTGTCCTGAGCGGTTTTTTGAATATTCGGGAGCAGTAAAATGCTCCCGTTTTTTTTTGCCTTTTTACGATTGAATATATGGGGGATCGACGACGTGGGGGCTGCCGCAAAAGTTTACATCGGGACCAGTGGTTATTCGTATGAGCACTGGCAGGGGGTCTTTTATCCTCCCGGTACCCGTCCGGCGGATTATCTGGCATATTACTCCGGCTTTTTTAATTCGGTTGAGATGAATGTGACTTTCTATCGTACTCCACCGGAAAACTATTTTCTGGGATGGTACAACCGCACCCCGGCGCATTTTGCTTTCACGCTTAAAGGAAGCCGTTATATTACCCATCTGAAAAAATTACGGGTCGAACCGGAGTCGATAGAATACTTTTTCCGTCGTGCAAATCTGCTGCGGGAAAAGGTCAAAGTCGTACTCTGGCAGACGCCGCCGGCGATGCACGCAGACTTGGTTCTGTTACGGGATTTTCTGATACAGCTGAAGCAGCATAATCACGTTCGGCATGCGTTTGAGTTCCGGCACGAATCGTGGTTTCAGGATGGTATTTACTCCCTGCTTGATGAATTTGGCGCTACGGTGTGCCGGGCAGACTGGCCTGAGTTCGCGATTCCGGCACCGGCGGTAGGACCGTTTGCCTATATCCGGCGTCACGGAGTGGGTGACCAGCTCTATGGCGGTTGTTATTCGGAGGAGACACTGCAGCGGGATGCCGGATATGTTAAAACATGTGTCAGTGCCGGACGCGACGTCTTCGCCTATTTCAATAACGATATCGGCGGCTGGGCGGTTAAAAATGCCAGGACATTGATAGACATGATCAGCCGGTGAGTCATTATAAGTTTTTCAGCGCTTCTTTGAAAACAACGAAATCCTTGGCTGCCAGATATGGATTGCGAGTCTTTTCGGTTTCAAGCGAAGCAAACGGCTCGTGCCCGTAGTCGTGCCCGGAGTAGACAATGTTACTGCCGGGCAGCGGGCAGATGATGTTCTGCAGTGTATTGAACATGGTTGGGGCATCGCAATAGCCGATCCAGTCGATGAATAATGTATCGCCGGTGAATATCGCGCTGTCGTCGCTGAGGCGAAAGGTGATGCTGTCGGGGGAATGCCCGGGGGTGAATATAGCTTCGATGAAGCCGTTGCCGAACTGGAGTTGCTGCCGGTCTGAGAGTGGTGTTTTTACGCCGCAGCCGGAGCGGGAATGGGCCATGACCGGGGCTTCGAACCATTTTTTTACGGCGCTCAATCCGGACACATGGTCCTGATGTCCGTGGGTGATGAGGATGTACCGTGGCTGGAACCGGGGAAATTCCCGCAAGGCATTTTTTATCATATCGACATCGCCGCAGGGATCGACAATGGCGGTGTCGCCGTTGGAAACGGCGTAGATGATATAGGAAAAATTATGATCGAAGCCGCCGACCGGCAATTGAATGACCTTGAATTTTGACATGTTCTTCCCCTGATTTTTCTCATGATAATGTGCCTCATGATGTCATTAAAGTCAATACGAAATTACGGCGGGGTAGTTTTTTACTTCATGTTCCGTCTTGTGATTTTCCGGATAAATGGGTAAAAAAGCGTAAATATCGTGCTTTATTGCGGTAAAAATATTGAAAATTGGACTAATAACGACAATAGTTATTCAGTAAGTATATGATTGGTATTTTTCCTGCGTAGGTAATGAAGCAGAAACGGCTTCAGCTGAAATATAATGGCTTATGACTGGGGTGCGTGTTTTTACGGACTATCGGGGCGTCTGACTTGAAAGGAGTTCAAATATGAACCACCCGGGCGAGAAGAAACAGGAAATTACTTATGTAACTAAACCGGCGTTGCCGCCGCTGGAGGAATTTACTGCACTGTTGCAGAAGGTCTGGGATTCGCGGCTGCTTACCAACGGCGGGCCGATGCATAAGGAATTTGAGCGGGCGCTGGCGGAATTTCTGGGCGTCAAATATGTGTCATTGTTCTGCAACGGCATGATAGCGCTGCAGATCGGTCTGCAGGCGTTGAAGATCACCGGTGAGGTCATTACCACGCCATTCAGTTTCGCTGCCACGACGCACGCGATTTATTGGAACAATTGTACTCCGGTGTTCTGTGACATCAAGCCGGATTATACGATCGACCCCGCCAAAATTGAATCTTTGATCTCTCCGCGTACCACCGCCATTCTGCCGGTTCACGTCTATGGGCGCCCGTGCGATCACGAGGCGATACAGAAAATAGCCGACCTCTACGGGCTGAAAGTGTTTTATGACGCGGCGCATGCCTTTGCCGTCAGGCAAAACGATGTGTCCGTGCTGAATTGCGGAGATCTGAGCATGCTCAGTTTTCATGCCACCAAAGTGTTCAATACCTTTGAAGGTGGCGCGCTGATAACGGATAACCCTAAATTGAAAACTCGAATCGATTTTTTAAAGAACTTCGGTTTTGCCGGGGAGACGACGGTTGTCGCGCCGGGTTCCAACGGAAAGATGAATGAGTTTCAGGCGGCGCTGGGGCTGTTGCAGCTTAAACATATCGACAGCTACATTGCCGAGCGGAAACGGATCGATGCAATATACCGTGAAGAACTGTCGGGTATTGAAGGGCTCTTTTTTGAAGGAGATATTCCCGGAACAACCTCGAATTACGCGTATTTTCCGATCCTGATCGACCAGAAAAGCTATGGTATGAGCCGGGATGATGTCTATGAAAAATTCCGGACAAACAATATTTATGTGCGCCGTTATTTCTATCCCCTGATAAGTACGTTTCCGTGTTACCGGGAATTGCCTTCGGCATCCTCTCGCAACCTGCCGGTTGCCTCCAAAGTTGCCGGGCAGATACTCTGTTTGCCGATCTATCCGGATCTGGATCATGGGATTGTCCGTGGCATCTGCGCCAGTTTGAAGCGGAGATTTTCATGAGACTGGCGATAATGCAGCCTTATTTATTTCCATATGCAGGCTATTTTCAATTGATTAATGCGGTAGACCGTTTTGTGGTGCTGGACGATGTCAATCATATCCGTAGGGGATGGGTGAACCGTAACCGGATACTGGTTGGCGGCGAGGCGCATATGTTTACGATGCCGCTGAAGGATGCGAGCCAGAACCGGTTGATTTGCGAGATCGAACTTTCTCCGGAAGTTACTGAGTGGCAACGGACGTTTCTGCGGACACTGGAATATAACTACCGCAAAGCGCCGCAATTTGCCGCGGTTTTTCCGGTTATCCGCGAGATTGTGATGTATGATTCAGTATCAATGGTCGATTATATCTGCAACGCTCTGCGGCGGGTGTGTGAGTGGCTGAAAATCGGTACGGAGATGGTCTGGAGTTCGCGGGGCTACGGTAATAAGAATTATGCGGGGGCGGAGCGGATTCTGGATATTTGTCGGCTCGAGGGAACCGACCATTACATCAATCCGATCGGAGGAACGGATATTTATGACAAGGAAATGTTTGCCCGGCGTGGGATTCGCTTGAACTTCCTCCAAAGCGGGGATATTAAGTATGAGCAGTTTAATGGTGAGTTTGTTCCCTGGTTATCGATTATTGATGTTATGATGTTTAATTCGGTTGCGGAAATTCATGATATATTGGGACAATATACACTGGTATGAATATGGAAGCGAAATATTACTATAACCTGGGTTTACTTTTCAGTGCCGTCGCCGCGGCTCATAAAGACAAGGTTGCGTTGCGTTTCCTCGATGGCAATGAAACCACCTATGGTGAACTCGAGCATAATTCCAACCGTTTTTCACATCTGCTCCATGCGCATGGCGTCAGGCGTGGCAGTGTGGTGGCGATCTTCAATGAGAAGACTCCGGTGAGTTACGCGTTGATGCTGGGAGCGTTGAAACTCGGCGCGGCCTATACCAATCTTGATCCCAACAGCCCGGTGGAGCGGTTGAACCGGATGATCGGTTTCTGTCGCCCGGCGGTGTTTTTCTGCGGCAACAGTGCTTATGAAAAGGTCTGCGGCTGTGAACTGGGTGAGTCGCGGGTGGTCAACTATCAGGCCGATGACTTCAGGACGAAACTGGAACATTTTCCGGAAACAGCATTGCCGGAGACCCGGATGGTGGATGGCAATACCCCGGCGTATTTGATGTTTACCTCCGGCTCGACCGGATTTCCCAAAGGCGCGGTGATATCCCATGCCAATCTGCTTAACTTCATTCAGTGGTCGATTGCGACTTTCAACCTTACCGCGGATGACGTGCTGACTAATCTCAACCCCATGCATTTCGATAATTCGGTGTTTGACTTTTATTCAACGCTGTTTTCCGGCGCTTCGATGATCCCGGTGGCGGAAGAGGCTGTGAAAAACCCTCGCCGCCTGCTTGATGCCTTGAATAAGGTCGGGCCGACGCTGTGGTTCAGTGTGCCCTCGCTGCTGGTCTATGTGCTGAAGATGCGGGCGTTGAAGGATAGCGATCTGCCGACGCTGAAAACGGTATCTTTCGGCGGTGAGGGATTTCCTAAAAGCCAGTTGCGCAATCTCTGGACGTTCTGGGGAGATCGGGTACGCTTCGTCAATGTCTACGGACCGACGGAATGTACCTGTATTTGTTCCTCTTACGATGTTTCAGCGGAGGACCTGTCCAGTGACGAGCTGTTGCCGCTGGGACCGGTTGCGCCGAATTTCGGCTTTGTCGTGGTCGACTCCAACCGCCACCCGGTGACAGATGGAGAGATCGGTGAATTGTGTCTCTGCGGACCGAATGTCGGGCGCGGCTATTACAATAATCAGGAGAAAACCTTGGAGGTCTTTATCCAGCATCCGCAGATAACGGCTTACCGGGAGATTATTTATCGTACCGGTGATCTGGTACGTTATGACCGGACGAAAGACCTGCTCTATTTTTGCGGCCGGATCGATAACCAGATCAAACGCATGGGATACCGGATCGAGCTCGAGGAGATTGAAAACGCTCTGGGTTCGCTGGATTATATCGAAGAAAACGCGGTGGTTTACCACAAGAGCGATGACAATAACGGACGAATTATCGCCTGTGTGGTTGGCGCCAATGTCGATGAGATCAAGATCGTCAATGACCTGCGTGAGCTGCTGCCGCCGTATATGATACCCAACGATATCAAACTGCTGGAGGCGCTGCCGAAGAACCGTAACGGCAAAATCGACCGTCTGGCCTTGAAGGAGGAATATTGCCGATGAAAAAGCTGGTGATTTTCGGAGCCGGTAAGATCGGGGAGGCGGTTGCCTATTATTTTGAGCGCGACAGCGATTACGAGATTTGCGCTTATGCCTGCGATGAACAGTATATTGCCGCGGACAGTATCAACGGGAAACCGGTGATCGGTACATCCCGGGTGGTTGAAATGTATCCGCCGGAAGAATATGAAATGTTCGTCGCGGTCGGCTATCAGGGCATGAACAAACTGCGTTCTGCCAAGGTGGCATATTTCAGAAGCTGCGGCTATAAACTGGCCAGATATGTCAGCCCGCATGTCAAAGGATGTTTTACCTGCGGAGACAACAGCATTGTCATGGATGATGTGGCGATCCAGCCGCATGTGACAATCGGCGACAACGTCTTTGTCTGGGGCGGCGCGATGATCGGGCATCATACCGTGATCGGTGACAATTGCTGGTTGACCGGCAGTTGCGCGATCGGCGGTCTGGTTACGATCGGCGGTAATTGTTTTATCGGTCTGAACGCGACGGTCGGTCATGGGGTCAAAATCGGTACCCACTGCATGCTGGGTGCGGGAACGCTGATCTGCCGCAGCATCGGCGATGAAGTGGTGCTGGTGGCAAAGGATACCGAGCCGCACCGGCTTAATTCCGACCAGTTTACCCGTTTGTCAACTTGTTTCCGGATGTAATCCAGGAGGTAATATAATGGAACGTCTGAATGATATTCTGGCGAAGACTTTCAAGATTTCGCCGGGCGAAGCGGAAAAAGACCTCACCATGCCCGAGGTGGCGGGGTGGGATTCGCTGACGCATATGGATCTGATCGTGGCGATCGAACAGGAATTTAATATCCAGTTGTCGGGTGACGACATCGCCGACATGTTGTCGTTTGAGGCCATCCGCCAGACTGTGAAAAAATATTTGGATGCGTGAATATGAAACTTGACGGGGCGAGGGCGATTGTTACCGGGGCCGGGGCCGGGTTTGGCCGGGCTTTGACGCTGAAACTGTTGTCGGCCGGCGTGAAGGTCGCGGCTGTGGATATGGATGAAACGAAGCTGGCGGAATTGGCGGCGGAAGCCCCGGATGTCAGTACGTTTGTCTGTAATGTGGCTGACAACGATCAGGTCGAAAAAACGGTGGCGGATGTGTTCTCCGCTTTCAACGGACTGGAGATTCTGGTCAATAATGCAGGGATCATGAAAAACGCACCGTTGATCAATCTGTTGCAGCGTCCGGATCGCAAGCACTCGCTTGAGCTCTGGCATCAGGTGGTCAGTGTCAATCAGAATTCGGTTTTCTATATGAGCCGTGCCGTAGCCGATAAAATGGTCGGTGCGCGCAGCAAGGGCGTAATTGTCAATATCAGCTCCATTTCCGCCCGGGGCAATATCGGCCAGACCGCATATTCGGCAACCAAGGCGGCGGTTGAGGCCATGACCAAAGTCTGGGCGAAGGAACTGGGTAGTTTCGGCATTCGCGCCGTGGCTGTGGCGCCTGGTTTTATCGATACGGCAGGGACTGCGGCGGCGATTGAGGAAAAGATGTTGCAGCGCTGGGTGGATCAGACCCCGTTGCGGCGTACCGGCAGAATCGACGAGATCATTGCCACAATCATGTTCGCGATCGAAAACGATTTTATCAACGGCGAAGTATTATCCGTAAACGGCGGGCTGGTATTGTGAGTATGGCTGGGAAAAGATATATTTTTGCGGGGAACCGCGGATTCGTTCTCGAAGAGATGTTTCGGGCGGGATTGGATATGTGTTGTATTGCCGCGTTAAAAGGATCTTGGCTGGAACGACAACTGGCAATGCAGGGACGTGAGTATCGAACTTTTTCCTCCAAAGAGGAACTCATCGGAATAATATCGGAAAATAACTTTGACATCTTCATCAGCAACGGTTGTCCTTATATTCTTCCGGTTTCGTCGTTGCGTAGACCGGGACAGCGTTTCATCAATATTCATCCTTCTCCGCTGCCTGACCTGCGTGGACGGGATCCGATTCCCGGTGCCCTGTTGTTCGGGCGCGATTCCGGGGCGACCTGCCATGAAATGGATGATGGCATTGATTCCGGCGCGGTTATCGCTCAAAGTATTATTCCCTGTTCCGACGACCTTGACGCCCCTTTGCTTTATCAGCTTTCGTTCCTCGCCGAAAAAGAGGTGTTTAACGCTGCGATAAAACGTGATTTCGCACCGTTGAAAGAACAGAAATTGAATGGTTCGGAAATATATTACTCGGTCAGGGAAGATGATCGGAAACTTGACTTTTCCAAACCGGCGGAAAACATTGTCCGGCAGATAAAAGCTTTTGCCAACCGGTCTCAAGGTGTCTCATTCAGCGTCAAGGGGGTTGAGATAAGGTGTTTTGAAGCCGATGTGGTCACGAATGAATATCTGGTGAATAAAATTGATGACTACAGGGAAAACGAAGTTGCTTTTAAATACGAAGATACGCTGATTATCCGTAAAGCCGATTCATTTTTAAGACTGAAAAAGCTTCTGGGCGATATTTCCGTTATTGCCGCCGGGGATATTCTGACGTGAACATAACATATAAAATCTTTAAATTAATTTTTTGAAATAATCACCAAAAAGGAGGTCGCAGATGCCGGAGAATCAGGGCCACACATACGGAAGTCTTGAGAGTGTCAAGTTCAATCATCGGAGAGACGATTACTATAAATATGTCGAGTACCTGAAAAATCAGGATATTCCGCTGGAGGATTATTTGCATGATTTTACCGCGTATATCGGCCACATGTCGTTGAACCGGCTGCTGACCATTTACGAACTTTATAAAAAAACACTGGGAATGGCAGGGCACATTGCGGACGTCGGCGTTTACAAAGGCGCTTCATCGTTGCTGTTCGCCAAACTTATCAAAAACTTTGAGTCGGAAGCGCTGACTCTGTGCCATGGCTTCGACTGGTTCCAGGGAACTCATATCGGCGAAAATGATTCGAGTCTGGTGGCGGACGGTGGTTATAAGACCGAATATGAAAGCGTGCTTGAACTGATCAAGATGCAGCAGATGGATAATATTCTGAAAATCCATAAGCTGGATCTGACGAAAGACCTGCCCGATTTCTTTGATAAAAACAAACACCTCCGTTTCAAACTGATAATGATGGACGCCGGCACCTATGAAGTTATGGATGCAGCCATTCCGCTGTTTTACGAGCGGCTGATTCCCGGTGGAATAATGATCTTCGACCAGTATTCGCATGAGTTTTCTCCCGGGGAAGCCATGATGCTTCACAAGCATATTCCACACGCCAAGGTTATGACGATACCAAACTCCTGGATGCCCAATGCGTATGTGGTCAAGGAATAGAACATTATGAAATGGATCAAAAAGGGCAGGATTTTCAAGCCGGACGGGCGCTATGACTGGATGCAGGAATACGCACAGGTTCCGGTGCCGTTGGTATATGACGACAGGTTAAGGATTTTTTATACGACTCGTCCCCTGCAGAAAAACGGACAGTCCGTAAGTGAGGTGTCGTATATCGACGTTGCCCGTAACGATCCGTCAAAGATTTTGTATGTTCATGATAAACCCGTACTTCCGCTAGGCGGAATTGGAACATTTGATGAGTTCGGCATTCATCCGTGTATGATGCTCCGTGAAGAAAACGAGATCCGTTTTTATTACCAGGGCTGGACGAGGATGTATTCGGTACCGTACACCACCAGTCTGGGACTTGCCGTCAGTAAAGACGGCGGCAACACGTTTCAAAAGATCGGTGCCGGGCCATTGTTATGCCGGGCGGCGGACCACCCATTCCTGGATAACGGTTTTTTTATCCTGAAAGAAAACGGAACCTACCATATGGTCTACGCGACTTGCCGGGAGTGGATAGACGTTAACGGGCGGCTTGAGCCGGTGTACTATCTGGTTCAAGCCACATCGCAGGACGGCTTGAACTGGCAGAGAGATTCGCGCGCTCTGGTTCCTTCCAGGTGTCCGAACGAGGCAAGCGGTCGGCCCACCATGATCAAGCATAACGGGCGTTATCACATGTGGTTTTGCTTTCGCAACGCCGAAGATTTTCGTGGTAACGTCTCAGGTGCCTATCGGATAGGCTATGCGTTTTCCGAAGATCTGGATCACTGGACCAGAGATGATGCTGCCGCCGGGATCGATCTTTCTCCCGGGGAATGGGATTCGGAAATGCAGGCATATCCTTATGTGCTGGAACTAGACGGTAAAATATATCTGTTTTACTGCGGTAACGGATTCGGCAAAGAGGGGTTTGGTTATGCTGAACTGGAAATCTGATCGAAATGTTCAACTATTACGGAGTATTTGACTTATGAATATGAAGGAATATTTTAATACCTTGTCCGGTACTGCGGAGCTGAAGCGCGTCCATATCGATACGATCGGCGGCCTGTGCCCCAATAACTGTTTCATGTGTCCGGCCCGTTACAAGAAGAAACCATATCCCAGCAGGATGAAGGATGAGGTTTTTCGGAAGATCATTGACGATCTTGCGGAGATGAACTACAGCCAGCAGTTGCATTTTTATACCCAGTGCGAACCTTTTATCGACGTTAACATCATCGACAAGGTCAATTATGCCCGTGAGCGGCTCCCCAATGCCCATCTGAAGATAATCTCGAACTTTATCCCCTTGACCGATAAGAAGATCGACGCTATTTTGAAATTGCCGCTGGATGAGTTGATCAACAGTATTTATGCGCTGAACCATGAGGATTATCAGAAGATCTGCCGCAGTAAATTTTATGAAAAAGCGATGATCAATCAGATCAGTTTTCTCAAGAAGTTTTCCCGGATGGAAAACCTTCCATATCAATTCAGGGTATATCTGATCAAAATGGAGGAAAACCGGCACGACGATGATTTTATCGAGTACTTCTCCAAGCTGCTGCCATGCAACATCATCAACCGGACGCACCTGCTGCGTTTCCCTCATGAATTTATTAAGAAGACCACCCAGCCGACCCCCAAGACCTGTTGTGACTTCATCTTCAGCACGCTGGCGATCTACAGTAACGGCGAAACCACCTTCTGTATGGCCGACCCCGATGCCGATTTCGGCCGCATGGGCAATGTTATGGATATGAGTATCAGAGAATTGATCAATACCCGGGAAGTCCGCCAACGGCGTAAAGATATTTTCCTGGGCAAACACCCCATGTGCCAGGATCGCTGCCAGTATTGTGCTTTTGCCATCAATCACGCTGAACTGTTCTGGCTGCCGCCATCTCCTCTCAAGACCATGCTGGCCAAAAGACTTTCCGCCCGAAAAGGAGATACCAGTGGTATTGTGATGGATATGCAGACCAACAGTGTTGATGAAATCCACCGTAAAAGCGATTATTTCAATAGTTTATTCCCCGATGGCGCCGAAAAATCATGGCCGGACATCATCAACAGCATGCGTGAAGATTTTAAAGCCGGAAAGCTCAAGTAGCATTATACATTTCCGATTGGGAGGTACTGCCGGAGAGTTATTCTATTTCCGGCAGCCTTCGGCAGGGTGAAGGTTTAATGTTTCCGGCGCCCCATCATGCGATCAATATCAAAAAGCTGCTCCTGCGTCAGGGACAGAATCTCACGGGATTGAAGATGGCGCAGATTAAGGTTGATGATGGCGGTATTTTCCAGAACTTCCAGCCGGTCGAAAGCTTCCAGCAGGGTTTTGCCTACCGCCAGCGCGCCATGGTTGCGCATTAACAAACAGTTGGCGGTTTCCGCGACGGCGGCGGTCTGTTCAGCAAGATCGAAGGAACCCATCAGTGCGTAACCGGCGACGGCGACCTCGCCGAGGATGGCGTATGACTCCGAGCCGAGATGCGTGTCGATAGGCAGTTCCGCCGCGGCGAAAGAGCTGGCGGTCGGGGGGTGGGCGTGGACAATGGCCTGTACGTCGGGGCGGCGGCGGTAGATTTCCAGATGCATGCCGGTTTCAATTGAAAGCTTATGTTGATTGTCAGACGAAGGGGTGCCGTCGAGACTGACCAGACCGACCTGTTCGGCAACGATGCGGCCTTTATCGATTCCGGAAGGCGTAATCACGATAGTATCACCGTTTCTGACCGAGATATTGCCGCCGGACGTGGTTGTCAGTCGCTGGCAAGTAGGCGATTTCCTTTTTTATGTCTGAAATACTCATGCCGAATCAATCCTTTTCGGGTAAACACGTTATAAACTGCTAACCGTTAATTAACGTTTTTTTATTCATAATGCAATTGCATAATATAAAATAAATGCCTATATTTATTCTGTACGGCGCGCATCGCCGGACATCCTGTTTCCGAAGGACCATCATTCATGGAGTAGGCAAGAATGAAGTATAAGCTTTCTGAATTGGTAGAATATTTAACGGTCCCGGCTTTCGTTTATGAACTGCAGAAAGAATTAGTTGTTGCCTGTAATGCCCCTCTGTTGCGGGAATACGGGATGTGCTTTCACAAAAGACAGCCGGTAAAAATACTTCTTCCTTCCATTCCGGAAACGGCAGAGGATGTTTATCTGCGCCTGTCTGCCGGAACTCCGTCCCCGGTGCTGGAACAGTCGGATGAGTCGACAGCGGATTTTCAAGCAGTGGTTTTTTCGCAGGACTACGCGATTATCTTCAAGCACCTGAAAAAAGATCAGGTATGCCAATCTGATAGTAATAAATGCGCCGCTTGTCACAATCAAGATGCTTTCCATCTGAATTATGTATATAATATTGCGTCCGGTAAAATCAGTTTTTCTTCGTTGCAGTTGCTGCAGAAGATGAATCTGGTTGCTCCCGATGTTCAGCCCAACAACCTCAACTGGCGGGAAATGATTATTCCCGAAGACCGTTCCGGATATGACAAGATGCTGTCAGCCGTTCTGGCGGGCAGTGAAAACAAGGAAATGGTTTACCATATCCAGGGGATGGATGGTGCAATATACCAGGTGAGCGATTATTGCGGGGTGACGGCGCCAGATAACCAGTGGCCGGTTTTGACTGGTGCGATTGTCTGCCGCCAGCACAGCGATGACTTCGTTGCCCAGGCGGAAAAACAGGTCCTGACCGGGCGTATGCTGGGCGGAATGATCCATGATTTTAAAAATCTCCTTGGCGGGATCCGTAACATCATTGAGTGGTCTATAAATATTTCCGATGACCAGCGCGTTTGCGAAGCGTTAAAGAAAACATTGGTTTACACCGACCATGCCACCGAGTTGATTGTGGGGACTTTGCGGCTGAATCAGGGTGATAGAGACAGTCAGGATGAGAGCATCAATATCGGGCAGGTGGTTTTGGAGCTTGAGAGTTTGATCTCCAGGATCATACCTTCTTCGACTGCTTTAAAGGTCACGGTTGAAGAAAAAATTCCGCTGGTCTTCGGTCCGAAATGTTTGCTCAAGGATCTGTTGCTTAATTTGTGTGTAAACGCCCGGGATGCGATGAAAAACAAAGGCGATGAGTTGAGGATTGATGTTCGAACGGTTGCGGTGACCGATGAGGGTAATACCGAGGACTGCGTGGCATTGAGCGTCAGCGATGACGGATGCGGTATGTCCAAGTCCGAGGTAAGCCGGATCTTCGATGCTTTTTATTCTACCAAACCGCAGGGGGCAGGGCTGGGAATGTGGATGGTAAGGAACGCGGTTAACGCTTTTCACGGCAGAATCGAGGTAAACAGCGAAGTCGGATTTGGGACGACCGTGCGGGTGGTTATTCCGGCGTTGGTTGACGATATGATGCAGGATAAATTATTTGATGAGTTTGACCAGGCGGCGTTGCCGGAGACTCCGGAGACTTGCGTCGATCATGTTTTGCTGCGTCGCAGGTGTGAGGGTAAGACCCTGCTTTATATCGAAGACAATTTGTTGATCGGCAGCGGGGTGAGAACATGGTTGGAGTCGATGGGATTCAACGTTCTTTTTGCCGCCGACGGGTTGAGTGGTAAAAATCTTTTCAATAAACATCATCGTTCTATTGATGCGATCGTTCAGGATTTTGTCCTGCCGGGAATCAAGGGAGATGAACTGCTGGGGTTCTTTAAGGAAACGCGCCCGGATATTCCGGTCATTGTGGTCAGCGCGGAAAACGATGTGGAATGCGTTAACCGTCTGATGGAGTTAGGCGCAAAAGAACTGATTAGAAAACCGTTCAAAATGGACGATCTTTTCGCCGGCCTCTCCAAGGTGTTGACGGTTAACGCAGAGCGGGAAACCGCTTGAAGCGATGATCTCCTTTCTATTTTCGTGGAACGGTTATGGTTAATACATTTCCCTGGTAATCGATATTCATATGGTCACTTTTTACCGGTCCCGGCAGGTGCAGTGAGGTCTGGAAATGACTGCTGCTGCTGATATGGCTGCTGTTTCCGGCTTTTGTCGTACTGCTGGTGGTTTCCTGTTTTCCGGTAATGGTCAGGACTTCGTTTTTGATAGTTGCATTGATGTTGGCCTTATCCAATCCGGGCATTTCAAGTTTTACAATGTAATTTTCCGGAGTTGCCTTCAGTGTTGGTCCGCCATAGGCGAGGGGCCGGTCTCCTGTGGGAACGGATCCGAAAAGATGCATTGGCATGTCGTTATCCATTTCCCGCATCATCTGTTCTGCGATCTTCTGCATTTCTTCAAACATTTCAGCTCCGGAACGAATCTGAGGCTGGTCATAAGGGTTGATGCCATGTTGTGATGTGGACGGCACGACTGGTTGGGTCTGCTGTACCGGTGCCCGCGGGGGTATTATTTGCTGTTGTCGTGAGACCGGAGGCGGGATTGGTGGCCGAAGCTGGGGTACTGAATTAACTGTTGCCGCCGGGCAGACTGCAGGTACGGCCCCGGTTATCTGGCTGCCGGAAGTTACTCCAGATGTCGTTTGCCGCATAAGATACAGCTGAACCGCTACGATCAGCAACAAAACTACCACAATAATTTTCCAGAAAAGATCGGATGAGGTTTTGGGGCTTTCCATGATGTTATCCTCCAAGCTTAATTCAGGTTTCTATTTTTTTTGACAGATGGTTTGTGAAAATGTTCCCAAAAATGATCGGCAGCTTGATAAATTTGTTGATAAGCAATATATTTAAGAAAACGATTTTTCATGTTATTTTCAACATTTGTTTGTCAGATAAGGAAAACATTTTTTCAATATGGATATTACCGGAAGAAAAATTACGATTCAGGAGTTTGCCCGTTTCCTCGGGGTTTCCCCCTCAACGGTTTCGAAGGCTTTGAACGGGACCGGGAGGATGAGTGACGAGACCCGCCGGCGGATATGCAGGGCGGCTGAAGACATGAATTATCGCCCGTCGCTGGTTGCTGCCAATCTGCGCGGGCAGAAGACAAGGACTATTGGGGTCATGGTGCCGCATATTGGTTCTGACGTGTTCAGTGCGGTGGTTTGCGAAGTGGAAAAGTTTGCCGGAGAACGAGACTACAATGTTATCTTGTGTACGACAGGCAGTCATCTGGAGGAAGAGTATAAATACGCGCAGATGTTGATGCAGCGGCGCGTAGAAGGGATTATTGCCGTTCCTTACGGTTCACGGGTCAACCATGACTGTTCGCATTTTCTGGAAGTGCAGCGCATGGGGGTTCCGGTGGTGCTGGTGGAGCAGAATATTCCGGGGAACGGATTACCTCTGGTGGTCATGGACAACCATAAAGGCGCACGGGATCTGACGGAGTATCTTATCCGTGAAGGGCATCGCCGGATCATCTTTGTCGGCAACACCCTGCAGGAGTGGGATTATGCGGGGCTGGAACGCCATGCCGGATACCGCGAGGCTCTTGCGGATAATGGAATCCGTTATGATGGTGATCTGGTCTTCCGTTGTACCGAAAATTATATCGAAGCCATGGTCGAGATGTTGCAATCCGATGATCCACCGACCGCGCTGTTCGGAGTCTGCGATACTTTGGCAATGGAGGCGATTTCGCAGTTGCACCGACGCGGAATAGAAGTTCCCCGCGATTTTTCCGTTGCCGGATTCGATAATATTGACATGGCTGCATATTATATTCCTGCTCTGACGACGG
>QKAL01000201.1 GCA_003246475.1 Lentisphaerota bacterium | reverse complement strand
TCGACGGTCTGCCGCAATCGGAAACCGGCAGTAGGATCGCCGAACACCTGATGGCGATGCCGGAGCATGAGCGTCCGGATACGATAATATCACTGGATGATAATATTACAATCGGACTGACCAGTACCCTGGTTGCGAGCCAATGGGACCGGCTTCAATACAAACCTCCAATAATAACCTTATGCAATCGCCAGATTCCTATCATGCCCCCATGGCCGGACATCGATTATTATGAAGTCAATATAGAGAATATGGCGGATAAGGCAGTAGAACTTTGTTTAAAGCAGTTAAAACAGAAAAATATTGAAAAAGAAGTGATTCTACTACAACCAGTTAACAAAAAGGAAGAAAATTAAAATGAAATCAACCCAGCATCAATTGAAAGCCCCAAACGCCTTTACACTAATAGAACTACTAGTAGTAATTGCAATCATCGCTATTCTTGCAGCCATGTTGCTTCCTGCATTAAACCGGGCAAGAAATACCGCAAAACAAATTTCGTGTCTCAGCAACACAAAACAAATCGGCAGCGCATTCGGACTCTATGCCGATGACAACGCGGACTGGTTTCCCCGCGATTACGGCAATACCGGATCATCCGGCTATCCTTCCATCAGCTTTTTCAATTGGTGGGTTGCACAGATCATGATCTACACCAATAATATTAAACCAGAGGATGCGTCTCCCTCATATTGTGGCGGGACAACACGTCCTCCGGGTGCATGGATGTGTCCTGGTACAACGACGTACGGCGGCAATCGCGGCATGGCAACGAACTATGCATATAATGTAGAATTATCGCCGGATTTCTGTGTCAGCAACGGCATAAACCGTCCCCGCTCATGGAAACGGACAACGATAATTCCAATCGTCGTTGACGGCGGTATTTACGGCATGCCGGCAGCCGGACGCAACTGGGATGCATTTCAGGCCGGGTGGGGAGAGCGTGCTCATGGTGGAGTTCAACACAATAATGGATATAATGCTGTATTCATTGACGGGCACTCCGAATATCGCCGGCAGGATCTCAGTGATATGAGTTTGCCCGGTGAATTCTTCCCGCAGTGGTATCTCTGGTACGGAACCTGGAATAAATAATCGAAATGGGGTTTGCAATGTTTTCGTTATTTGGAAAAAAGAGCAGCGTCTGGCTCGGGGTCTTTTCAATATCACTTGCCATATGCGGGCAAGCAGAAATTCTCGTCAATCCAAAGGTTGAACAGAATTATACCGGAAAAGATGATTTGAGCCAATTGCAACATCTGACACTGGCGACAGGCTGGGAATTCTCGCCAAACAGTGAGACAACAGCAAAATTGAAGCAGATGAAAATCGCCAGAATACGTTGCATCAATGTCGCCAATCTGCCGGGAAAATTCGATAAAGACGGAAATTATCAGATTGACCGGACCAATCCATCCCGACTCGACGCCCACTTGCAAACCTGTACCGAACTGAGGGCAATTCCCCATATCATCCTTGAAGGCATGCCGGAACCTTTACAGATCAAGGCACAGGTCAAGGATGACGGCATTTCACTGATGGGCGGCGGAAAAAGAATTGTTGTCTGCGGCCCGTCAGACTACCGTCTGTACCGCAATTACTGGATCGCCTATTTTGAATATGTAATACTGACCAAAGGTTTTAAAAATGCCGTATTCGAAGTCTTTAACGAACCGGATATCGGCGGCGTAGTATGTCCGACGGCTGTCACCCCGGAACGCGGTTCCGCCGAGTTGTACAATATCATGTTCAACTTGTACACCCAGGTTGTTATGGCGGCCGAAGAATTTGAGAAAAAGCACCCCGGCACACGTATCAAGATCGGCGGTCCAGCGCTGGCATGGGCATATACTTTCCGCTTCGGCTCTTTCAATTGGGGCGAACGCTTTATCCGGGATTGTGCGGAAAAGAAAATTCGCGCAGACTTCGTCGGTGTCCATGTTTACGGCAACATCTCTTCGCTGTCCGGAGAATATAAAGCCGGATTTCCCTCATTCCTCGAAATGTTGTCCTCGCTTAAAAAGACAAGAGACCAGTATCTGCCCGGCCTGCCGGTATATATCACCGAATGGGGCCCGAGTTATGTTACCGACAACAGCGAAAAATCAATGGTCAACGCCGATAACATCGGCGCAGCATGGTCAATGGAGTTTCTCAAAACCAGCCTTGAAAACGGCGTCGATACCGCAATTTATCTGGTCACAACCGACTTGCTGCAACCCGACAAAAACGGTAAGCTGGAAGACATCTGGGGCTGGCCCAGTCTGATGGTTAACCCACAGGTCTTCGGTGCGGCATATACCAAACCGATCGGGCATCTGTTCACCATGATTGCCGCGCTTAAAGGGAAACGCGTGGAATCGACACGCTGCGACAATATCAATTCATTTGCTGTTGCAGACACCACCTCGAAAAAAATTCAGGTTATCGCCTGGAATTACGCCTCGCGGATTCCCGAGGGAGAACCCGCCATAGATTTCAGTACACGAGAAAACGTCGGCATATGTATCCGGAATGCTGAACAATTTTTTGGTTCCAGCAAAGTCAAAGTTTCACGAAGACTGATCAGCGAAACCAACGCCAATGCGCTGTTCTGGTATCGAAAAGGAAAAAATCTTACTGCCGACAATACCGCGTTGAAGTCCATAGATCAGGGAACATTTACAATTATCAATGACCAACTCAGTTGTGGAATGGAAATGCCGCCGTCATCAGTCGCATTGATAGAATTCGAACCAGACAAACAATAACGGATGCACCCAATGTTTAAATCATTGATATTTAATGTAATTATTGCCTGCGGTACGGTATTTGGAGCAACTCTAGCGACCGCAACGACACCAAACCCGGAAAATGATAATCCAGCATTTGAGACGATGGAAAACCGTGATGGCATTTTGCGCGGAAGAATTAATTTGAATGGCCGCCAGTTGCAGCAGGTATCACTTTTTTATGCATGGGCAAAAAATCCCAACGAAACACTTAACCAAAGTAAAATCAAAGAGAGGCAGGCGGAACTGTTAAGGAATAATTATCTGGTAGCAATACCCGATACCGCTCCAAACCGCAAAACGCCATACGT
>QKAL01000038.1 GCA_003246475.1 Lentisphaerota bacterium | reverse complement strand
CGAATTTATAATTTATTTCTGGAGTTTTAAAATGGTCGATCATCGTAAATATATTATTGAACATTGCAATAAGATCGTGGTCAAGGTCGGTACCCGGCTGTTGACCGATACCGGCAGGATCCCGATCCTGATCTCCCAGATCGCCGCTCTGCGTGAAAAAGGTTTTCAAGTGCTTCTGGTATCCTCCGGCGCTGTCGGTCTGGGCATGAAGCTGCTCAACCTGAGCAAACGTCCGGCTAAGCTGGCGGAAGTACAGGCGCTGGCCTCGCTCGGACAAAGCAAACTGATCTCGGCATATAACCACGAGTGCAAGAAATACGGGTTTCTCGCGGCCCAGCTCCTGCTGACTGCCGATGATCTGCGCGCCCGCGAACGCCATCTCAACGTCCTCAACTGTATCCATTCGCTCTGGGCCAATAACATCCTGCCCATCGCCAATGAAAACGATACCGTATCGGTCAAAGAGCTGAAGTTCGGCGACAACGACTTTCTGGCCGCCTCCCTCGCCACGCTGACCCGTACTGAACTGACCGTAATCCTGACCACCGAATGCGGGCTGCGTGAAAAACACGACGGCGTCCTCGGTGAACGTATTTCCACGGTCGGCAATATCAGCGAAGAACTGAAACAGTCCGCCGAAGGTACTGACGACAAAAACCTTTCCATCGGCGGTATGATCTCAAAAGTACGCGCGGCGGAAATGGTGACCCAGTCCGGCGATTACCTCTGGGTAGCCGACGGCCGGGTGGATGACATCCTGTTGCGGATCGCCAATGCCGAAGACGTCGGTACCCTCTTCCTGCCTCAGCATGAGCATCAGTTGCAATCCAGGAAACGCTGGATCAAATATTTTTCCAAACGCAAGGGTAAACTGGTCGTTGACGACGGCGCAGTCACCGCGTTAATGGAAAAAGGAAAGAGTTTGCTGCCGTCCGGCATTGTCGGCGTTGAAGGCAGTTTCAGCCGCGGTGATACGGTGGAAATCGTCAGCAAGGCCGGAAACGTCATTGCCCGCGGTCTGAGCAATTACGGTTCCGAGGATTGTATCCGGCTGGCCGGTCATCAATCGACGGAGATCGAAAAACTCCTGCAAACCGCCGCCGAGGATGAGGAGATCGTCCACCGCGACAATCTGGCGATACTGACATAAACAATCCAGGGGGAAACCGGGCATGGCAGAATTCAATCCGGAAATAACTGATCCCGATGCGGACAAATCGGAAAACACGGAGCGGATCAACTGTATCAAATGTGCCTATTATGAGGTAACCTGGGATCCGGAATCCCCCCACGGCTGTGTTTTGTTCGGTTTTAAAGGCAAACGCATGCCCAGCGAGATCGTCCGGGAAACCACCGGCCGGCAATGTCCATCTTTTATCCCGAAAATCAAGAAGTAAACACAACACGCGAGACCAATGAAAGTATATATCAAAACCTACGGCTGCCAGATGAACGAGCGCGACTCCGAAGCGGCTGCCGGAATGCTCTCTTCACTAGGATACGGCATCACCGATAACGAAGAAGACGCCGATATCCTGATTTTCAACACCTGCAGCGTCCGTGACCAGGCGGAACGCAAGGCCATCGGCAAGATCGGCATCCTCACACGACTGAAAAAGCGCAAACCCGGAATCTATATCGGTATCATGGGCTGTATGGCGCAGAACCGCGGCGAAGAACTGCTGCAGGAACTGCCGCATGTAGATTTTGTCATCGGTACCGGCAAGCTGCATAAACTGCCGGAAATCCTTGCCGAAACCATAAAAAAACGTAACCGGCAATTGCATCTGGAGGAGGATCACGGCGTCCTTACCGGCATGGGGACCCATTTCCTCGGCACCAACCAGATCAGCGCCTATATCGCCATCACCCGCGGCTGCAACCGCTTCTGTTCCTACTGCATCGTACCATACGTCCGCGGGCGGGAAATCAGCCGGGAAATCGGCGACATCCGCCACGAAGCGGAAATCCTGGTGGGTCAGGGGATCAAGGAGATCATGCTGCTGGGCCAGAACGTCGCGGCCTTCGGCCTGGGCGGCGATATTAATCCGCCACCGCCGGAAGTATCTCCTTTCGCCGATCTGCTGGCTGAACTGAATACGATCCCGGGACTGAAGCGGCTGCGCTTCACCTCCCCCTACCCCTCATATTTCAATGACAAACTTATCCGTACCATGGCTGCGCTGCCGACCGTATGCCACAGCTTGCATCTGCCGCTGCAATCCGGTTCAGACCACATCCTTAAAGCCATGAACCGGCATTATACCGGCAAACAGTATCTGGAAATCGCCGGTAAACTGCGCAGTGCCATGCCGGACATCACCTTTTCCACCGACGTCATAGTCGGCTTTCCCGGCGAGACCGAAGAGGATTTCAACGCCACCCGCGCGGTCATGAATGAGGTCGGTTACGACAACGCCTATATCTTCAAGTATTCCCCGCGCCAGGGAACGGCAGCGGCGAAGATGGAAGACCAGGTGCCGCAGGAGGTCAAGGAACAACGCAACCAGATTCTGCTCGATGATCTTGCCAGACGGGTGGCCGAACATAATTCCAGGCTCAAAGGCAAAATCGTCGAAGTAATGGTCGAAGGGCCGAGCAAACGCAATTCAGAACGCTGGTGCGGCAGGACCTCAACCAACAAAGTCGCCATCTTCGATCCCTCAGACGGCATGAAATCCGGCGACATGGTCATGGTTAAAGTCAACCGTACCACCGCCATGAGCCTGTTCGGCGAAGTCTGCGCAATACCGGAGGAAAAACCGTAAATGCTGAGGCGGGAAATATTCAAGGTCAGAACGCGGGAAGTAGATCAGCAGGGCAAGTTGAAACTTTCCGCCGTAGCCGACTACCTGCAGGAATCCGCCGCCCGCCATACCACCCAACACCATATCGGCCCGTTCCAGCTCCGCGCCAGAAATCTTTTCTGGGTTCTTTCGCGGCTGCGCATCGACATGGCAGCTTATCCCCGCTGGGGGGAAAATGTTGTCGTCAGAACCTGGCCGAAGGGCAGCCGTCAGGTGGTCGCCACCCGTGATTTTATTCTGGAAACGGAAGAAGGGGCATTCATCGGCGCGGCGACCAGTCAGTGGTTGCTGCTTAATGCCGATACCAAAAAGCCGTGTTCGCTGGAAATCGTCTCCGAAGCTTTTCCGACCCTGCCCGACGTTCCCCCGGCTATCAACGAAGCCCCTCCCAAGGTTCCCAAACTATCCCGTAACGATTGCCGGATCTCTCACGATCCGTGTTTTTCCGATATCGATCTCAACGATCACCTGAACAACACCCGCTATGTCGACTGGGCCATTGATGCCCTGCCGCCGCCAGTACAGAACCGGCAAATAGCCAGCCTGGCAGTCAACTATCTGGCAGAGATCAAATACGGCGAAAACACCACACTGACCACCGCGAAGATCGATGATAATACTTTTGACACCGAAGGAGAGATTACGGCCTCGGGTATTGCCGCCTTCCGGACCAGGATTGTTTTTTGCTCCTGACATTTAACACACCTGCGACGACTGAAACGGAAGGGCACGGACAGGATCATCTTTCTTTTTGCGTCAATTATCGCGCGGCGACGTTGACTTTTCCGCATTGTTCTCTACCTTATGAAAGAACAACGGACTATGGAAGAATTATACAATCTGGGGCGGATCGTTGATTTAATGATACATGTAATACTGGAAAACATCAGACCGGAGATGGCTGCCGATATTCTCGATATCCGGCACGATTCCGTGCATAACGGAAAAGCCCGGGATTTTTATTCTCCGGATGCGTTGAAACGATGGTCGCCACAGCCGCAACCCAATCTGATCCGGGCCTGGTCTCAACTCTGGGCACAAAGCGGCGCGGTCGGAGTAATGGCCCGCGACACCAGCGGTAACGCTGTGGGATTCGGCATCCTTGATCCGGCGCAGTCACGGATCGGCGCGATCTACGTCCGCAGCAACTACACGGGTAAAGGCGCGGGCTCGGCTATCATCCGTTACCTGGAAAAAATCGCTCTGGTACGGGGGACAAAGATGCTGGCGCTTGATGCTTCGCTGAATTCGGTCAATTTCTATCTGCGCCACTGGTACATGGTCAACGGAGTTGATTTCTTTGTTCTGCCGTCGGGAGAAAAACTACCCTGCGCCAAAATGAGTAAAGTGCTGTCCAAGCACAAGCAGCAGCAATACGGGGAATATTACAGTTACAACTTCCGTTAGAATATGGTGGAGGCTGGAAGCGGCGCCCCGATATTGTGACGCCGCTCATATGTAAAAGCCTGCGTTCGCGGTTCCTGGGTTGTATCGTTGTGTGTCTTATCAGTTGTATTTGGTAGGGTCCCGGTCGCGCAGGCCATTAATACACTGATCTTCTCTTCCGCCTCTACCTATAATTAGAATAGCCCGACTCTAAAAAATCAACCCCCTTTGAGCAAGAAAAAACCTAATAAATTCCGCGGGTACTGATAAATACGATACTTGCGAAAACAACATTAGGGATTACATTAGAAATTCCACCCGTTTAACGGCAGGAAACTATTTGAAAGGTGTAATCATGGCAACGTCAGACCTGTCCCGGCAGGATCGTTCTCGTGGACTCTATTATTATTACCGACACGTGTTCCTGAACGAAATCGGCTTTACGTTTCTTGCCGATTACGCGATAATCCTGCTGGGTATATGCCTCGGAGCAACCAATACCCAGCTGGGGTTTCTCATCTCGGCCATGTCGGCGGCCGGTCTGGTGATCCTGCTGGCGCCAATACTGTTCGGCGGCTTGCGGCTGATCCGAACTTATGTCCTGCTCTGGTTCCTGCGCGGACTGTGCGGGACACTCTATCTTACTGCCATCTTCATTCCGGATCGTTTTTCCGACTGGCGGATCATTTTCCTGCTTGCCGGCTACTGTGGCTTCGCGATCTGCCACAATTTGAGCTGGCCGATGAAACAGACGCTGGAAAAATCCCTGATCGTCACCGGAGAATGCGGCGCCATCCAGAACCATATCGGCAACATCATGAACCGGGGGAAGCTGGCGGCAGTCACCTGCTGTTTCATCCTGCTGTCCATACCGGTTTTCACCGGACAGCGCGGACTGATGCTGCTCTGTATCGCCGGTATCACCGCCAACACCCTTTCCGCATGGATGCTGAGCCGAATAAGGATCAACGAACGTGTCGAATCAGTCAGCGGTAACGCCTTCCGATCTCTGCTGGAAAACTTCCGTTACCGCAATACCATTGCCACTGCCCTGCTCTACTGGGGCAGTCTGGTTCTGATGATCGCGCTGTACTTTCTGATTCCCACCTTCGACAAGGTATCGGATTTGCCCTTCAACCGGATCTTTGCCTACTCGATTGCCACTGCCGCGGCACTTGCCGCCGCCGGGTACGGGATGCGCAAATTCACCACCAAACTTGGAAATAAAACGTTATTGGTCTTCGCCCTGCTCGCGGTGATGGCCATCGGGCTTCTGCTGACCGCCATGCCGTCCTACACCCATTGGGGATTCCTGATGCTGACCGGAACAGTCGCAATTATGACCACCGGATTGGTCTCCATGCTGATCTCACGTTTACTGCAGGAATGCATTCCCTCCGTCAACAAAATGGGTTTTACCTCTATCCTCAACTTCTTCGGGGCGATTGCCGCGGTAACTGCCGGATACGGTTTCGGCAAAGCCGCCGACCTCGAAATCAGCGCCATCATCAGGCTGCCGCATACCTACAGTATCGTCTTCGCCGGCATGACAACGGTCGCGTTTCTGATGCTGCTGTGCGCCATGTTCATCCTGCGTGAAAGCAGTTCGCCGCAGGATGAAAGTGCCGGGCAACTTTTTTTCTGGCCCGACAGTCTGAAGTCAGCCCTGCTGATGGATTCCCTGCGCGAAAATGCCCGGAAGCCGGAACTGGAAAAACTGGTACTGACGCAAGTAACGATGAGTACATCCGGACTGGATACGGAGGAAATACGCCGTAGATTAAAATCACCGCTGATGCGGGTCAAGGAAGACCTGATCAATTCACTTTTTTTCTGTCCGCGTCCGGAACTCAAGCAAGAGCTTATCGAAGAAGCTGCCGATACCGAATCATGGTGGCGGAAGGCAGCGGTATTCGCATTGGGAGCCTACCCCGGAACTGATACCGAAAAAACACTGTTCCGCATTTATAATGAAGAATCATCTCCTTATCTCAAATCACTGGCGGCGAGTTCCCTCGCCCGTATCGGCAACTGCGAATTGCTGGAGGAACTCCGCGCAAAGTTGTTCTCCCATACAGAATTGGATGTGGAAACAACACTGAATTTAATAGTCGCGATCAGCCTGATGGACAAAGAGGGGACACACCTGAGCGAAATGTTCAAGATCAGCAATCTCTGCTCCTCCGCCAAATTCCGGCAGCACGTACTGGTATTGTTTTCTCGGCGGCTCGGCGGTGACCCGGGCATGGACCATTTTCTCTATCTGGAAAATCTTGAGCAATACAAGGGTGTGGACGAGTTGATCGGGGAGATCATTTCCATACCGGAGTTCTGTTCGGCGCTGCCGCAATTGAAATCGTCATTCCGTTCCGCCAATCACGCCTATCTGCTGCAATGGTGTCACAATCTGCTGGAGCCGTTGCCGCTCACCGGATCGCTGGCATATCTCCGGCAGGGCATCGGCCAGCTGCGCGAACACCAGCATCCATCAAAAGACGATACGATGGCGGCAGTGTTCTTCACCTGGCTGCTGCTGAACCGTTATCACGCCGGACAAGGTTGCTTCGGCCGCGGCTGATAGCTTTTACAACTCCTGAAAGTCATTTCCCGGTTCAAAACAATGCAGCTGGATCTTGTCATCGAATGCCGTCTGCAACCGCATCAACCCGTCATGGTCAAGTTTTCCGACGTCACAATAATTTTCCGGCAGCATCGAATCGCCCCATTTACGGCGAAATTCCACATACGCATTGGTAACCAGTTGGATCCGATGTCGCATGCGTTCGTCCATTTCCTCCTGCCGGGTCAGGCCATGCTTGATATGCCCCGCCCCGTAGTGATGCAGCCACGCCCCTTTGGCGCAGACCAGCTTGAAACCGGCACGGCGCGCGCGGATACCGTAATCCAGATCCCCGAAATAACCGAAAAAGCGAATATCCATGTTGCCGATGGCGTCCAGCAAGCCGCGCCTGATTACAACGGCATCCCCGGATAACAACTTATCCTCCGTCCAGGTATTGCCGTAATATTCCCGGACAAACGCGGAAAAGAGCATGACATCGTGATAGCTGCGCAACGGCAGCGGACAGGCACACTGATGTTCAGGATGGCTGTCGCAATATTGCGACGTACCCCGGATGATTCCCGCTTCGGGCACGGCATCCGCCACCCCCAGAACCGCCTCCATGAAGTATGGCGTCATCAGCATGTCATTGCTGAGAAACATAATCTTATCGCCGACGCTCTCCTGAAGCCCCAAAGCAAACACTCCGGTATAATGCTGCCAGGCGTTGAAATGGAAAATCCGGCATTTAACCCGTCCGTTGGAACTGAAATGTTGAAAACACTCGATGATCCGCGATTCCGGATCGGAATTATCATCTATGAGCAACAGTTCCACCTCATCCTTGACCGCCGGCAGGGAATTGAGCATCGATTCGATGCAACTGCGCGTGTTTTCATAGCTGTTACGGGCTGGAATGATAATGCTCAGCATAACAAATCCCCCTGAAATATTTTATGGTTATGATTGCAGAAGTCCAGTGATTTCCTGATGAAACCTCGCCATGACCGCCTCGGTCTCTTTTTTACTGGTGGCCTCAACCGTCAACCGCAGTACCGCTTCGGTATTCGAAGGGCGGATCAGCACCCAGGAACTGGCAAAATTAATCCGGATACCGTCAATGGTTATCGGTTCTTCCTCTCGGTAACGTTGCCTCAGCTCGCTGACAATATTTCGGGCATTGGCTGCCGAGCAGGCATACTTCCGGGTCACGCCGGAATACTGCGGCAGAGAAGCCACTATCTCATCGATCGTCTCGTGCCCTGGCGACAGCATTTCCAACATCAGCGCCATCGCCGTGAAACTGTCACGGCATGGGTATACTGTAGGATAGATCACCCCGCCGCTGCTGCCTTCTCCACCAATCACCGCGTTGGTCTGCAACATCTTTTCGGTCACATTGATCTCGCCGACCTGCGAATAGATCACCTCGCAGCCATATGTGGCGGCGACATCCTCCAGCGCCTTGGTCGTCTGAATGTTTGCCACTACCGGACCGGGAGTCTCCGACAACACGTGTTCGGCGGCCAACACCAGCGCATACTGTTCCGAAACCGGTTCTCCGTTGCAACGGACAATACCGATGCGGTCGGCATCGGGATCCTGCGCAAAACCAATATGGCAACGGTTCTCGATTACGGCGGCGGATAGAGCTTTGAGGTTTTCCGGCGTCGGCTCCGGGCCACGGGCAAACACCCCATCGGGCTTGTCGTTAACCGCAAAAACCTCACAACCGAGCGCTTCCAGAAACGGCCGCGTGTAGATCGCCCCGGTACCATTACAGCAATCGATCGCCACCCGGAAACGGCATCGCCGGATGGCTTCCACATCGATCCGGCTGAAAATAAGTTCCTGATGTGCGTCAAAGGGATTTTTCAATACCTTGACCTTGCGATAATCGTTTTCCCCGACAAAACTGAAATCGGGCTGGTTATAAATATCCTGCAACGCTGCAGACTCATTGTAGTTCAGAAATGTTCCCGACGGGCCGATGAATTTCATGGCGTTCCATTCCACCGGATTGTGGCTGGCGGTAATGACGATCCCGCCGTTTGCCTGATATTTCTCGACCAGTATCTGGACCGTGGGTGTGGGAACCATTCCGGCAAGGACCGGCTGGCAACCAACCGACAATAAGCTGGCAACCACGGCATGTTCGATCATTTCCCCGGTCGGACGGGTATCGCGGCCAACAATCACTTTTCCGCCGCCGACATACTGTCCGAACGCGGCTGTAAACGCGGCGGCAAGACCGGGAGAGAAGGATTCGCCGATGATCCCCCTGACCCCGCTGACACTTACTTTCAAATCCCGTTTGACGTTCCGGCTCATGACGACACCAGCCTTTCCATGATTCCGCGCATCTGTACCGCGCGTTCTTCCGCCTCTTCCCGGTTTTTCCATTCCACGATCATCCGGATGATCGGTTCGGTCGAGGAATTACGAAGATGAATCCAGCCGTCAGGCCAGTCAAAACGGATACCGTCCTCCTCGTTGACCTCGGCATCCGGAAAATGTCCTCGCAGCCGCCGCAACATCGAATAGGCGTTGGCAGCCTGGCAGGGAATCTTTTTTTTGCTAAGTTCATAACGCGGCAGTCGACTGGTCAGTTTATCCAATGTACACTTGTTCAAAGCCAGCGCCTCAAGAATCAGCGCTATTCCGGTAAAACTGTCGTATCCCTTGACCGGGCCGGCTGCAACACTTCCGCTGCCGTCGCCGCCCAGCACCGCACCATGCTCCTGCATCATATCGATAATGTAAGCCTGGCCGACTTTCGTCTTGATCACCTCCCCGCCATGACTGCTGACAATATCATCCAGCGTCCGGGTGGTACAGGTGTTGGTGATTACTATTCCACGACCGGATTTTGACAGCAGATGATCCGCCACCAGAGGGAAAGTATATTCTTCCGACAAGGTTTCCCCGCTGTTGGTAACCACGGAAATACGACTCATGTCGCTGTTAAAGACAAATCCGGCATCGGCGTTGAGTGGACGCATGATCGAACGCGCCTGAAATCCGCTGCGCGGTCGCGGTTCGGGGTCATGGGGCAGAATACCGGACAACTCATTGTTAATCCCGATCATTTCAAGCCCGAGACGCCGGGCAAAACTTTCCGCCAGAATACTGCCGGAACCGTTGCAGAAATCGGCAATAATTTTGAAATGGCATCCGGCAATAGCGGCAGTATCCACCTGCGCAAGAATCGTGTCGAGATAACTTTCGCCGATATCGGAGGGAACCGCATCAACCTGACCGACGCCGTTCCATTTACGAATATCATAACGGGCGGCATGGTAGATGTCCAGCAGTTCCTGGACCTGCATGCTGTTGAGATAAGCGCCGGTACGGTTGAGCGGTACAATGGCATTCCAGTTGGCGGGGTGATGCCCGGCTCCGATCAGGATACCGCCATCGGCGTTGAGGGCAGGAACGGCAAAATGCAGCAGCGGAGCGGGACATATGCCCGCATTATAGACCCGACAACCGCAACTCAACAACGCCGCGACAACCGCATTGTAGAGCATGTCGGAAGATACCCGGGTGTCACGGCCGACAACGACAACGCCGCCATCCAGCCAGGAGCCGAATGACGACGCAAAATTTATGGCATTCAACGGGGTCAGACCGGAACCGACTTCCCCGCGCATGCCGGCCACGCCTAGTCTGAGAAAACGCATTATTTCTTATCTTTTCCCGAGAGTTTCTTGATACGCTCTTCCGTACATAAGATCTCAGTAATTCGCAAACCGAAATTTTCGTTGACAACGACAACATCGCCCTTGCCGACCAGTACGCCGTTGACCATCAGGTCCACCGGTTCACCGGCAATACGTTCCAGCTCAACGACCGCGCCAGGACCAAGACTGAGCAGATCCCGGATCTTGATGACCGAACGGCCCAGTTCCGCACTGACGTTGACCGGCACATCAAAAATCATCTCCAGATTTCTCTGAATGTCCTCTTCGGTGGCCTGCGGCATTTCAGTATTGGAAAATTTGCCGAACTCAGCTTCGGCTATATTTGGTTCCTTGATTTTTTCCGCCATGAACTTCCCTCATCTGGTTGATTATTGAATTATAAGCCTACTTTTCACTCCAGTCAATATTGACTTCCGGTCCGGCGCTGCTTTTTTTGAAGCGTTCGCAGATTTTGACGAAAAGATTGTTTTTTATCCGCCCCGGACGACCAAGAAACATGTTCTTGCCGGCCACGCTGATCGGCAGAACATCGGCGACATTGGTATTCAGGACGATCACGTCTCCGGTCTTCAGCCTCATCAGTTCGGAACCGCGAATTGTCGCCTCTCCCAACGTCGACCCCAATGGCAGCTGTACTTCCAGCAACGAGGTAAACATGTTCTGCCGCGTCGCCTGGTCCGCCTTCTTACCGTAATAGGAATCCATCTGTCCGGCAGCCAGCTCCAGATACTCGTTGACCGCCTGAATGGTCGGCAACGGGTAACAGATATTGATCGAACCGCTGGCAAAACCTATTTTGACGTCGAACGTCATCACCACCACCGGCGCATCGCTGGGCGCGGCTTGGATATATTCCGGGTCGGACTCCGCCCCGATCTGACGCAGGGTAACTTCCTTCATCACATTACGCCATGAATTCTGCAGCGTATCCATCAAACGCTCAATAAAAGGAGTGATGATCGCGATTTCAATATCGGTCGGAACCCGGATCTCACTCTCAATATCGCCCTGCCCCCCGAGAAGCATGTCCAGTACACCGAAAACCAGCGACAGATTGAGCTGGAAAACCGAAACCCCTGGCAACGGTTCGGCGGTAAAGACTACGCTGTGAGACACTCCC
>QKAL01000187.1 GCA_003246475.1 Lentisphaerota bacterium | reverse complement strand
CGGGATCGTTATCGCGTGTGCCTGCATGAAGAAATTGCTGCACATCATGTTCGGCGTGATCAAGAATAACCAGCCGTTCGACCCGGAATATTACCTGAAATTTACTTGACCGGCAAAACGGTATCTACGGACATTTGCCCCCTTGTTTCTCAAAACGTCCACTGCGCTCCGGCAGCGTCACAGGGGACAGAAGGACTGAATTCTTGAGAAAGAAGCCACTTTAAAAAAGACCACTATTCCGTTGTCGTTAATCCATATTCCCGCTATGCTTGCCTTGACTTCATGATGATCGACTCCGGCGGACGCCTTCCGCCGATTCAAGAAAGGTTGTTTTATGTCCTATCCCGACCGGCTGAAAGCCGATCTGCATATTCACACCATTGCTTCCGGGCATGCCTACAGCACCATCGGCGAGATTGCCCAGGAAGCGGCTCGTAAAGGGTTGGAGTTGGTGGGCATGACCGACCATGGTCCCGCCCTGCCCGGCGGACCACATCCTTACCATTTTTCCGCTTTGCGGTTCATGCCCGAATATCTCCACGGCGTCCGTGTGCTGCGCGGCATCGAAGCCAACATCCTTGATGTCGGACGCCTCGACCTGGACGAAAACATCCTCAAACGGCTCGATCTGGTCATGGCCGGATTCCACGAAGATTGCGGTTATCAGAGCCGCGGTGTTGAAGTAGATACCCGCGTGCTGTTGTCAATCATGGAGCACCCCAAAGTCAAGGTCATCTCGCATCCCGGCAATCCCAACTTCCCCGTTGATTACCGGGCCATGGTACAGAAAAGCGTGGAGACCGGAACCGCTCTGGAAATCAACAATTCGTCGTTTTTCATCAGCCGCAAAGGCAGCGCCGGCAACTGCCGGGAAATCATCCGGCTGTGCGCCGAACTGGGGGCCCCGGTAACGGTCGGCAGCGATGCACACATCGCCCAGGGGATCGGTGAGTTCGACTCGGCAATAAAGGAATTGCTGGACGGCGGAGTCCGTTGGGAGCAGATCGTCAATCGAACCTGTGAGACGACACTGAAATTTCTCGGGCTTGCTCGTTGAGCGCTTGCGAAAGCCGAAAAAATCCGCCTCTCGCCCGCTCCTTACCGTCGCTGGAGCACGCAGAGCACACGGAGAAAATCTTTTTCTTGTATTCTTCGCGACTTCGCGGCTTCGCGTGAGATTGAGGTGGAAATGTAGGGGCGGCCCTCGCGGCCGCCCTTTCCTCCGGATAATTATCCGATTAGATAGAGCTCAAATGGAAAAACTATTCAAAGGCTACATGAAGTTCAAAGAGGACGATTTCGAACGGCATCGCCAATTGTTTAAGGAAATCGGCCGCAAGCAGAAACCCCATACCCTCTTTATCGGCTGTTCCGATTCGCGGGTGGTGCCTAATCTCATCACCCAGACCAATCCCGGCGAGCTTTTTATCGTGCGCAACGTGGCCAACATCGTGCCGCCGTACCGACAGACGGAAGAATATGTCGCCACCACCTCAGCCGTCGAATACGCTTTACTGGCTCTCAAGGTCGATACCGTGGTGATATGCGGGCATTCCAATTGCGGGGGCTGCGCCGCCCTGAATCTGCCGCCGGAACAGCTTGATCATCTGCCCCATGTGCGTAAGTGGCTGGAAGTATCAAAGGAAGTCAAGGGGCGGGTCGACCGGTTGCTGACCGACGATTCTACCGAAGAGCGGGAATGGTTGACCGAGCAGATCAACGTGCTGGTGCAGATGAAAAATCTGTTGACCTACCCTTATGTCGCGGAACGATTTAAGACTGGGCAACTCAATATTTACGGCTGGCATTACATCATCGAAACCGGCGAAATATATAATTTCAATGATGAAACTCAATTGTTCGAGTTGTTGACTTTCAGCTGATTTCAGCGGGAATGGGATTCCTCGTCCTCAGCCCCGCCCGTATATTGATAGAACTGCTGCCGCATCCATTCTTCGGGATTCTGTTCGTAAAACTCTTCCTTGGAAAAACAGAAACGATAGCCGTTGCAATAATCCATCAGCAGACGATAAGCCGCGTTGATCTCCTGAATGCGATCCTCGGATTGGGTCGGGTTCTGATCCGGATGATACTTTTTCACCAAAAGCCGATGCCGGGCTTTGATTTCTTTCAGCGTCGCCCGTTCCCCCAAACCAAAAACCCTGAGCGCCTGATGCAACTGCCGGTATTTCATGTGCCCCCGCTGGCTAAAAATGAATTCCATTATGCCTCTTTTTTAGCTTGGCCCCAACTTTAAAAATTACATAACATTGAACCTCAACTATGGTTGAGGTGAAGATTCTACTCAGCATCGATTATTTTGTAGCAACTCACCCAAAAACTGCCTCGTCATACTTTACTCAAAATTCAAGGATGTTTATGACAACCAATACGAACACCAGACCACTTCGAAAAGACATGTGGGAGATACTTAGAACTCTTGCTGCCGTTTTCGCAAGTGTGGCAGGTATTACCGTACCTTTTTTAATTGCCTGGATTGGTGCTGAATACAATCAAAATATCAAGGACTCTGAAAATCGCGTTAAATACGTTGAACTGGCCATTGCCCAGCTTCATAGTCCACCAAGCCCTGAAACCTCAGCACTCCGAGATTGGGCCGTAGAGCTTCTAGATAGCCAGGCTCCGGTCAAACTTTCTTCGGCAGCGAAAGCTCAGCTCAAAACAAACGTACTCGCAGGGGCGGCGTCAATAACTGGCAGGGGAATTGTTTCCGCCAATGGCGTTAAGGTCACCGGAGATACTGCCGCCGTCAGAGCAAATGCAGCAATAACAACAAACGGAAAGTCTTTTCCCACCCCTCAGGAATAATTTTTTGCTCAAGCGTGAAATAAAATTACATAGGAAAATAGAGCAACTCCCAGTTTGTTAGCTATTCAGTAACCAATAAGAAAATTTGGTTCTTTCGTATTTAAGTTGAAAGCCTCGGATTCAACAGTCCACAGTGTTGGTGAATTTTGAGCAGAAAATAGACCACATCTTTATACCCATAAGCCATCCTCTTTAATCGTTTGATTTTGTTGTTGATGCCTTCGGAGATGGCGGTTGTGATTCGTTTCAGGAAGAAGTTCAGAATGAAATGCCGCTTGCGGAAAAACTTCCGTCCCAGC
>QKAL01000314.1 GCA_003246475.1 Lentisphaerota bacterium | reverse complement strand
TAATCTGGCTGAAAGTTCCTTTCAGACTCAGATTAACGACATTACTTCGCACCGGCACGTTGCCGGACGTGATGCAACGGCGAAACGCTGCTCGGCGAAGCCGAAATCCCCCTTAAAACATTGCGGCAATGGGTTTGATTTTGTCAAGAAAATTTTTGTTGTTATGAGCTGCTTGCCATAGATCGTAGTTTGTCTGGAGATTAAGCCACAGATTTGGAGTGGTTCCGAGAGCGATGGACAGACGCATTGCCATCTCCGGCGTAATGCTTTTATGTTCATTTACGATTGCGGAAACGGCTTTTCTTGATACGCCGATCTTTTCGGCAAAGTCTTTGATTGTGATGTGCAGTTCGTCAAGATATGTACGTTTTAAAATCCCGCCGGGATGAACAGGACAACGTTTGCGCTCTGTTACGGGAAGTACTTTTTCATGTTCAACACTCATAATCATAACTCCACTTTCTAATGGTAATCAAGATAGTCTACTATTTCAACCTGGCTGGCGCGGAAACGAAATGTTACGCGCCAGTTACCGGAAACCCGCACCGAATAAATATCATTTTTGCGAGGCTCCAACAAATGAAGCATATATCCGGGGGCGTTCATATCGTCTATATTTTCCGCTGCGTCCAGACGGTCGAGTATATCTTGCAGTTTAACAGCATGTTTTGCTTGAATCCCTTTGGTTGAACCAGTTTCAAAGAAAACTTTCAAGCCTTTATGCTTAAAACTTACAATCATACCAACCCCAATAGTAATATTAATTCTATATAACTATTGTAACCTATGGGGTGACGTTTGTCAAATAAAAAACTTAAAATTGAAAAGCGATTTATGTCGGCTACTCATGACGTTAATCTGAGTCTGAAAGGAACTTTCAGCCAGATTAACGACATTACTTGCCACCGCGGGCTCCGCGGGCGCGATCCAACGGCGAGACGTTGGTCGGCGAAGCCGAAATTCACGACTTCTCAAGCATGGTTTCGCCGTTGCGCATGGAGTTGCGGAGGGCGGCGATTTTACCTGAGTATTCGGCTAATACCTTTAGGGTAGCCAGTTCGGCATCGGTGCGGTCGAGAAGAGTTTTCATTCCACCGTCGCGGATTACCAGTCGACGCGGAGCGAGCAGGGCTAATTCCGGGTCGTGAGTTACCAGGATAACGATCTTTTCCTGCTTGATGAGAAGTTCGAGAGCCTTGTTACGATCAACTCCGGCATTTTCGATTTCGTCGATCAGTACGATTGGCGACTGACTCAGACATGCGGTATCGGCAATCATCAGCGCTCTGGACTGACCGCCGCTGAGAGCGGTGACCGAGGTTTCCAGTGTAAATTTTTCGCCAGCCAGTTCGTTGGCGGTGGCGAATATCTTCTGTACGACCTGATGCGGATTCGATACCATGCGGCTTTCGGCATGCATTAGCAGAAAATCGGCAATGCAGAGATCGACCACAAAATTCATGTTCTGTGAAAGCTGTGCCACCATGTGGTTATCCACGTTAAAACGATCCTCTTCTGAGGGCGCGATTCCGTTTACCAGAATTTTACGTCCGGTCGGGGTATCGCCCTGGGCTAGGCACTCAATGTCTTCAAGCAGACGGCTTTTTCCTGCTCCGGTGGGACCTACTACGCTGAGAATATCGCCGGGAGAAAGCAGAATACTGATGTTTTCCGGTTCGCCTTTTTTATTGTGTCCGCCGATAATTTCCAGTGAATTGATATTGTGGTGACTCAGCGAGCCGAGCTGCGCCTTGAATTCAAAAAAGTCGCGCTTCAAATCCTCCCGGGTCATGCCGAGATTATCGATCATATCCTGAGACAACAGTTCAAAGTATTTGTCCACGGTGTGAACGGTGCCGGGACGCGGAAGTCCGAACGCCTGAAAAAAATCTTCAAGGTACGGAGTTGCTTTCAGGATGTCAGAAAATTTTTCATTACCGCTCATTTCTATTCCATCCTGTTCTTAAAGTTCATGGTTTTGGTATTGCCGATCTGATAGTCGTGGCCCACCTTGCGTTCGCCGAGGCAATAGGAGCATAGCGCCGCAGGCATGGTGAAGCGCAGCAGCAGTTTGTCTACGCCTGTGACCTCGGGATATTCCATAAGCTGTTTGAGCAGGATAAACGTACCTTGTCCGGTGAGGCCATTAATGGAATAGATTCGACAGCGTGGGTTTGCCTGCCGTACCCGAAACGTGAAAACTTCGCGTTCGGCTTGCGACACGATATCGCCTTTGGTGACCACCACTATATCCGCAGTACGCAGCATCGGCCCGATCTTATGCGGCGTGTTGACTCCGCTGAGGTTGTCGATCACGCACACCGCCGGAATTCCCTTTATATGCGGCGAACAGCGGTTGCAGAGTCCGGCGCTTTCGGTAATGAGGATGTCGGCTTCGTTTTCATGCGCCCAGTTCCAGCATTCCTGAATATTGCTCACGTAGAAATGGTCGGGGCAAAGTCCGCCGGCAAGCCCGGTGATCACGGTGATCCCGGCATCGTTGTAGCTCTGTTCGTCCATCGACGAAATACAATCGAACTTTACGACCGCGGGTTTGAGTCCGCGGGACATAAGTTCTTTGCAAAGTTGTATGATCACGCTGGTTTTTCCGCATGACGCGGTACCGGCGAAAGTTATCATTTTCACGATAAAGGCTCCTTGTCCGTACAACGGACAGCATTTGTACCGCAATATTTTTCCTTTCGCATCGCTTCGCCTGCTTAGTTAAAATACTGCTGACATGTCAATCCTGTTTAATAGTATAATGTTATAGGTGAAATCGTTTCGGCTTTGCCGACCAGCGTTTCGCCGCTGGATCGCGTCCGAGTACGACTCGGGGCGAAGTGGTTGCTTCGCAACATTTCTTTTTTTTTTAGCGTCCTTCGGAGAATACGCGCTGGATTTCATCCTTAACTACCATCGGGTCTTCGCGCTTGAGGAAATCCCAACCCATCCATGACAGTTTGCAGCCTTCCGGCAGACCGTTTTCGACATCCGGACGGACCGACGGAAAACCGGCCTGCGCACAGAATTCGCTGAGTTCACGACCGATAATAAATTCGGTGATTTTTGCCGCCAGTTCGGAATGATCTTTTCTGACCAGCATAAATACCGGGGAAATGATCGCACCCTC
>QKAL01000056.1 GCA_003246475.1 Lentisphaerota bacterium | reverse complement strand
AGTCAGAAATCATTTCATATTGCCATGTTCAGGCGGTATAGTTATATTTGACTACTGGGAAAAAGAAAATACGGATATACAGTAAAAGGATATATAACATGATAAAACAACTGCAGAATCTTATCGACCAGATGTCCAGGGAACTCCCTGGCATTCTTGCGGCAGCGGTGGTTACGGTGGAGGATGGGATGACCATCGCCGAAGTACGCCGCAAGAGTGATATTGAGACTGCAGCGGCCGCTGCCTACCTCGCGTCGATCGTAAAATCAAATGCGAAAGCGCTCAATCTGCTTGCCGACGATGAGGAACTGGAGGATATTCTGATAACCACCAGGCAATACCACTTCATTATTCGGCATCAGGACGATGCTCCTTTTTTCATCTTCGTGATGACTACCAAGGAGGAGTGGCTTGGCAAAGCCCGGATGCTGATCCGGAAATACGAAACCCAGTTCACGCAGTTCGCCGGCTTTTTTGCCGAGAATTACCAATAGCCGGCACGTCCTGTCAATACTCTCGTGAGCGTCGGACTTTCCTGTGAAAAGTCCGACGTTTTGTCGTTACAGAGAGGCGACGTCTTTAATTTTCTTGGAGTTCTTTTTAATGGCGATGCGGATCCAGCCCAGGTTGGTATCCTGATCGGCAACGATAACGAGAAAGGCGTCTTCGCCGACCGGGGCGAACATTACCGGGCCGTTGCCAAACTCAAACATCGTCATGTTCAGGTTGCCCTGACCAAGCTGGGTGCCCATGGATTCTGCGGAACCGAAACCGGAAGAAGCTATGGCGCCGATCATTTCTGCGTCGATACCGGTGCGGGCGATGCTGTCGAGCAAAAAACCGTCACGGCCGACGAGACAGGCGGTGTGCACGCCATCGATATTGGTAAATTCTGCCAGGATATTCTGTATTTCCGTCATCTCTTCTTCCTCACTTAAAATTGTTGATTCATCATCGGCGTCAACATCGGCTGCAGACGCTTCAGTATTTTTCTGTATGAGTTCCTGGGTTGGGGGGGGCGAATGGCTGATAATTGGATCATCGACAAATGGTTCAACAATGAAGTCCGTACCGATATCGTCAACCTTCGTATCGTCTTTTATTGTTGATCCATCGGCGTCAGTATCAGACATCGGCGCCTCTGAAGGTGGTTGAATAAATTCCTGAGTGAATGGTCCGCTGTCGGAACCGCCTTCCATGAGATCGTCATTCGCGAGTTCCGCAGTGAAACCCGCGCCGGCGTCGCCTGCCTTCTCGTCGCTTTTCACCGCCGCTTCGAAAAGCAGCGCTTCAATGGATTTATGAATCGACACCACCGGAGGTTGTACGCCGCGAATATTCTGCAGGGAACCGCCGTTGAAACCGAGCATGGTGAAAAATGCCTCTTCCCCGCTTTGCTTGCCGCACATGGCGTGAACGACCGAGCCGTCTTTAAAGAAGATCATCCCTTCCCGGTTGCCGGCTGCGACCTTGAGAGCGGCAGTGGCCCGGGAGAGCCCGTTGAACTGGACAATATCGACGAGATCGACACCATCCACGGTTCCCTGGAAACTTTCTTCTTCCTTTAAAACTTCTTCGACGATAGCCCTGACCTCTTTGATGTCGAACGGTTTCTCGATAAAGCGCAGACTCCCGCTCATCATCGCCTGGGTCTCGTATGCGTTGGAAGGATAGGCAGTCATGATAATCACTCCGGTGGAGGGGAAGCGATTGTTGATCTCAATGAGTAGATCCAGGCCGCTGATGCCCGGCATATTAATGTCCGTTATGACCAGATTGACGGACTTGTCACTGAGGATGGCGAGCGCTTCCTCGCCTGATTTCGCGGCCAGAATTTCGACATCGGTCATCCCCTTGTTGAGGTTGCGTTGCAGCATCCACAGCATATCCTCTTCATCATCAACAACCAGTACTCTTTTCATAATTTCACCGGTACTCATGGAAACCTGATAACTCTGCGGCTAATGTTTGAGGTGCCAGCACATATGCTCAAACGGACAATAATATAGCGGAATAATAGCAATAGCCTTGCCAGTTCGGTGATTATGAGTGACTTGGCAAAAGAAAATAATTTGCCAATGCGGAAAGATTCCTTTGCTGCTGTTGCTCTACTGTCTGATATTATTGCGAAATATTGAATTTGTTTAATGTTGTCTATAAGCTGGATGCGCAGATGTTTTGCTGCCGGTGCTGGCATAGGTCCGTATTTGCCGATAGCCGTAGGACGCGACCGCGCCGTATTGGGTGGTCAGATATTGACCATGTGGTCAGATATTGATCGATTTTTCCTTGGCATACCCACGGTTATAATTTCTCGCGCAGAGTTGTTCTGGAGATGCCGAGGATACGGGCCGCCTTCGTTTTGTTATCGTTTACCGCGGCAAGAACCCGGTGGATATGTTGCCGTTCCAAATCCTTTAAACTTATGAGCCGGGTTTTTTCCAGTGCCGGTTCATCGGGTTGCAGGGTCGGCAGGGAAAGCCAGCCGCTTTTGTTGAAAATGACTTCCCGCTCGATGAGATTGCGCAGTTCGCGGATATTGCCCAGCCATTCGTGCTGCAACAGCTTTTCTTTTGCGTCGTCGGTAAAACCGTGCAGTTTTTTCTTGAGTTCGCGCTGGAGTTCCCGGAGGAAAAACTCGCCAAGCAGCAGGATGTCTTCTCCCCTTTTGCGCAGAGGCGGTAACGCAATGGGGATAACATTGAGCCGGTAGTAGAGATCTTCGCGGAATCCGCCGGTGGTGATCTGTTCTTCGAGATCGCTGTTGGTAGCGGCAATAATGCGGATGCTGACCCGGATGTCTTTCAGACCGCCCACCCTCCGAAAGGTGGACTCTTCGATGAGCCGCAACAGCTTCGGCTGTAGCTCAAGGGGCAGGTTGCCGATTTCGTCGAGAAAAAGCGTTCCGCCGTTGGCGATCTCCACGAAACCTTTTTTGTCGGCCCTGGCATCGGTAAACGCACCTTTCTCATGACCAAAAAGATCGGATTCGATGAGGTTCGCGGACAGGGTGCCGCAATCGACCTTGACGAAAACGCCTTTCCGCTCATCGCCGCTTTCGTGGATCGCTCGGGCAACGACCTCCTTGCCGGTACCGGTCTCCCCGGTAATGAGGACGGGGGAATCCACTGCGGCTGCCATGCGAATTGTCTCT
>QKAL01000209.1 GCA_003246475.1 Lentisphaerota bacterium | reverse complement strand
GCTGCAGGTCGAGGAGACCGCGGTATTGCTTGCCGCCGAGTCGCCGGAGCTGGTGGAGGAGATCTACGAAGCGGCACGCGAGCTTAAAAGACAGGTCTATGGCAACCGCATCGTGCTTTTTGCGCCGCTGTATATTGGCAGTTTCTGCGTCAACGATTGCAAATACTGTGCCTTCCGCAAGAGTCTGCGTACCACCGTGCGCAAGACTTTGACTCCGGAAGAGACTATCGCCCAGGTCGAGGCGCTGGAAGACAGCGGACATAAACGGTTGATTCTGGTTTTCGGTGAACATCCGGCTTATACTCCGGAATTTATTGCCGACACCGTCCGCTCCGTCTATGCGGTAAAAAAGGGACACGGCGAGATCCGGCGGGTCAATATCAATGCCGCGCCGATGAATATCGACGGTTATAAGATCGTCAAGGAATCCGGTATCGGTACTTACCAGATCTTTCAGGAGACCTACCATAAGGAAACCTATGCCAAGTATCACCCGGCAGGAACCCATAAATCCGACTTCCTCTATCGCCTGGACGGGCTGTCGCGCGCGTTCGAGGCCGGATGCGATGACATGGGTATCGGGGCGCTTTTCGGTCTTTACGACTGGCGGTTTGAAGTCCTGAGTCTGGTCACCCACTCGCTGCATCTGCAGAAGGTATACGGTGTCGGGCCGCACACTATCAGCTTTCCGCGTATCCGCCCGGCGCATGGCGTGGAGCTCGATGACCAATATCAGGTCACGGATGAGCAGTTCAAGCGTCTGGTGGCGATATTGCGTCTGTCGGTGCCCTATACCGGATTGATTCTGACGGCGCGCGAGAATGCCGCGATTCGCCGTGAGGTACTGCAGTTCGGCGTGTCGCAGATCGATGCCGGAACCCGGTTGGAGCTCGGCGGTTATTCCGAAAAGAAAAAAGAGGAACAGGACCTCAAACGCGAACAGTTCCAGATCGGGGATAGCCGTCCGCTGGATGAAGTGATGAAAGAATTGATGACGGACGGTTTTATTCCCAGCTTCTGTACGTCCTGTTACCGTCTGGGGCGTACCGGCGAGCATTTTATGGAGTACGCCATTCCCGGCTTCATCGGCAACTTCTGTACCCCAAACGCGCTGTTGACGCTGCAGGAATACCTCATTGATTACGCTTCGCCGGAAACTTTGGCGGTCGGCGAAAAACTTATCGACGCCGAACTGGCGAAAATCAGTGATTCCACGAAACGCCGGCAGATACTGGAGCGTCTCAACCAGATCCGTCAGGAAGGTAAACGGGATCTGTATTTCTAATTAGGTGAAAACATGTCATTCCTTGACGTTTTGGCTGATAAACTCACGGCTGATGCTGAGTTGACTCCGGATGATCTGAAGAATATTCTTCAACTTGAGGGAGAAGAAACTTTGCGGCGGCTTTACGCTCTGGCATACGAGGTCAAGACCCGTTATGTCGGGCGCAAGGTTTATCTGCGCGGACTGATCGAGGTCAGTAACATCTGCGCCAAGGATTGTTATTACTGCGGTATCCGCAGGAGCAACCGCAATACACGCCGTTTCCGGATGTCGCTGGAGGAGATCCTCAACGAGGCACGCTGGTCGTTTGAACATGACTACGGTTCAATAGTGATGCAGAGCGGTGAGATCCAGTCGCCGGAATATGCCGATTTCATCGAACAGGCGATCACCGGGATAAAAGAGCTTTCCGGCGGTAAACTCGGGCTGACCCTGAGTCTTGGCGAGCAGACCGAAGAGACTTACCGTCGCTGGTTCGATGCCGGGGCGCATCGCTATCTGTTGCGGATAGAAACATCAACCCCGGAATTTTATTCCACGCTTCATCCGGCGGATCACAGTTTTTCCGCCCGGATTGAATGTTTGAAAACCCTGCGCCGCATCGGTTATCAGACCGGTACCGGGGTAATGATCGGGCTGCCCGGTCAGACCATTGACCACCTGGTCGGTGACCTGCTGTTTTTCCGGGAGATGGACATAGATATGATCGGCATGGGCCCCTATATCGTGCACAATGAAACGCCGCTGGCGAACAGGATGCCGGAATTTTCGGCGGAAAAACAGGTGACGATGGGGCTGAAGATGATCGCTGCCGCCCGCTTGTTCCTGAAAGATGTCAATATCGCATCAACGACCGCGCTCCAGGCATTGCACCCGCGCGGTCGCGAACTTGGGTTGCTGGCTGGAGCCAATGTCATCATGCCCAATGTGACCGATACGCAATACCGCCCGTCATATCAGCTTTACCAGAATAAACCGGCGATTAATGAAAATTCCGAGCAGAGCCGGTTGGCGCTGGAAAAGAGCATTGCCAATATCGGAGAGACCATTGCCTATGGCGAATGGGGCGACCCGCGCCACTTCTTCAATCGCGGTCAATAAACTTTTCGGAAAATTAAACGGCGGACCGGATAAACCGGCCCGCCTTCGAGGGGGGGGAGATTGTATTGCCTTCCCGACTAACTGATGTAGTTGAGAATTGACATGTCGTTGATTTTGTTGATCATCTTCATTGACGCCTGAAGCGCGGTCTGGATGGTATACAGCTCCGTAATGGCAACGGAGGCATCGACATCGGTCAGCGCGCTCGCCTGATTGACCGTAACTTCATAGACGTTGGTCAGATTTTCCTTGATCTGCGATACCGTGGTCAAATTGGTGGAGACGGTTACGCTGCAGCTGGTAACGTTGTCAAGGGCGGCCTGGAGCCGGGTCAGGTTGGTCTCGTCGAGTTCCTGCGTGGCATCGGCCAAAGTGTCGCGGAATGTTATAAGTTCGTCAAACAACCGGACATCGACATCCTGCCAATTCGGAGCTGCATCCGTACCGAGGTTTTCATGAGTGATATAACGGAACAGGGACGGGGATGCGCCTTCGCCGAGCAGTCCCATCTCATAATATGTTCCATCGCCGGAAGATACTTTGCGCAGTGAGGTCGCCGGCGTCACTGTAACATCGTCGCTGCCGAGAAAATAGACGGTGGTTATGTTGCCGTTGGCGTCACGGTCGACCGTAAACGGATCGTCGCAGGTGGCGGTTCCGGCAAAGATGCTGTTGCCCTGATATCTGGCGTTTCCTGACTGGACCAGTGATTCGAGGATAGAGTTGATTTCTTCGACAAACCCGGCCCGGTCGGCGGTACTGGCGGTATTGATGGTACTGTTGGCTTCGGTAATGATCTCGTTCAACCGTTGCATCGTGTCAAGGATCGTCTGGACATTGGAATCTGTGATGGTCTCCCAGCTGTCAGCGGCATCCATATTGGACTGCCATGATTCAAGCTGAGATGCCGAAATGTTCAGCGACGCCGCCTCGGAGGTGGCAACGGTATTTTCGGAACGGCTTGAATAGAGTTGCCCGCTGGATACCTGAAGCATCTTCCGGGTATAATCCGCAAGATTACTGGCAACGTTGGAATTTAATCTTTCCGTCACCGTTAAGTTTGGCATTCTTACTTCATACATAGTTCATTACCCCGGTTTTATTTTCAGTTTCGTTCTTTTTTCTCAAAACCCATTCTTCGGCGGCCTTCGCCATTTCCTGATGCTGTCCGATATCCCGCCAGTATTCCAGGATCGGGAAGGCCCCGACCTTGTAACCCTGTCTGATGGCGGACCGGATCAGCGAAACCATATCGTAAAAGCGGTTTTTCGGGACCAGGTCGACGATGGCCGGTTCGAGCATATATATGCCGGCATTGACCAGATAGGAGTTGACCGGCTTTTCCGTGATCTCGGTAATATTCCGGTTGTTCTCGTCCAGTGACACCACTCCGAACGGGACTGTCTCTTCGATTTTGCGGACGCATACGGAAAGGGCATTGCCGGAATCCTTATGAAACCTGACGAAAGCTTTGTAGTCTACTTCGGTCAGCAGGTCGGCATTCATCACAATAAAGGCATGGGTCGGGCGCGGGTTTATAAGCGAAAGAGCCCCTGCGGTTCCCAGCTCTTTTTTCTCCTCGAGAAAGCGTATGCTGTCTTCGTCATCCTTGCAGCGAAAATGTTCTTTGATCTTCTCGCCGAGATAATTGACCGAGACCGCGATATTATTGACGCCGCAGGCTTTCAAGCCGTCGATGACATTGTCGATGATAGTGGAATCACCGATCGGCAGAAGCGGTTTGGGCGTATCGATAGTCAGCGGATGCAGCCGGGTTCCTTTGCCTCCGGCCATGAGTACTGCGCCGGTCAGGTCGTCATCGGAATACTGATCCCGGAGCAGTTCCAGTCCGACCGGTATCTTTTCTTCATTGATTACCGGCAGGTGGCGGATCTGGCGTTCAAGCATGAATGCCAGGATTTCGGCGGATGAGAACTCGTTGTCTTCCCGGATGGTGATCGGATTGCGGGTCATGATCTCGGCAACGGTGGTCTGCATGGTCGCGCCGTTAAGGAAAGCGCGCCGGAGGTCGCCGTCAGTGACCAGACCGGCCAGACAGCCCAGGTTGTCGACGATGATCGCCACTTCGTTGTCCATCGCCTTGAGCACCTGCTCAATAGTGGCGGATGCCGGAGCCAGCGCCTCGCGTAGTTTTTCCCGGGATATTTTTCCTGTTACCATGACCTTCTCCGCAGATTGTTCAGTTTCTGCCGTCTTCGCCGGAAGCGGTCTTCAACGCGTTAAGGAAGCTCTGTAGCTGATCGTTGAGATCGACGAAGAGCGACTTGAATGTGTTGGGACGCGCCGTTTCACGTTCACGAAATTCTTTCTTTTTTTCTTTCATTATTTACATCTCCCTGACTGTGAATTACGCATGATTTATACCATGTTAAGAACAGTCTGTACCATTTCATCAATTGTCGTAATCATTTTTGCGGATGCCTGATAGGCGCGCTGAAGTTCCAGCATGCTTACCATTTCCTCGTCCATACTGACTGCACTGCGTTCGTTGACCGCGCTCTGGAACATGATCACCACGTTGGCGGTGGTTTCGCTGAGGGTTTTAGCCTCGGATACTTCCTGGGCGACGTTGGACAGGATGCGGTCGGAATAGCTCATCAGTGATTCGCTTTTGTACAGTCCGTCGGTATTGAGGAGCTCAAACATGGCGGTGGCGATGTTGCCGTTGCCATCCTGACCGGCGGCATCGGCGGCGGCAATAAGCCGGGGATTGCCGTCGATATAGCTGGCAAGGGAAAGAATTGACCCACTGGTCGGCTGAGTTGCCGGACAGTAGAAAAAATTTCCCTGTGCGCTGTTGTTGTTGAGGTCGTATGAACCGGCGTCGTTCTGCAGCGTGTTGATCTGCGCTGCCAGCGCACTGGCAAATTCATATAGGTTGGTCATCTGGTCACAGATGTACTCTCTGCCGTCCAACAGGGCGCGGATGGACCCGGAATCGGCGTTGAGGGTAACGGCGGTGGTCGTTCCGTCGGGAGCCACGACCGAAATGGATGGTTCATAGAAGCCTGACCCGGCAGGATTTTCCGCCATGGCTATTGCGAGGTGCGAAGCGTCGGGCTGTGGGGTGACCGTGCCGTCGATCAGAACCGGGGCGGCGCCGCTTTCGACGTTGAGTTCGACAGTGTATTGTCCGTTTGCTTCTTCCGAGACATTGACATCGATGTAAACCGCCAGTTCTTTGACCAGCTGGTCGCGCTGGTCGCGCAGATCCAGGGCGGATTGATTGGTAAAATCATTTTCTTCCAAAGTCAGGATGGATTTGTTCAACGCCACAATCTGATCCAGCAGAGTGTTTACTTCGGATACTTGAGTGGCCAGATGTCCGCTGCCGCTGGCATCGTTGGAGGCGATGGCATCGCGCAATGCGACCATGTTGCTGTATTCCTGATCAAATTCGCTGGACAGGGCGCGGCCGTAGGATAACAATGCCGAACGCGCGGTGATCGAGGTCGGATTATTGGCGACTTCCTGCAGACCGGCGGCAAATGTGGAGAGCGAATCGGCCAGGTAATTGGTCCCGTTGGGACCCAGCAGAGATTCCAGTTCAGTCAGTCGGGATAAATATTCATCCTGATACGCGTTATTGGACAGCGCGGTTTTCAAACTGCTTTCCAGAGAGGCGTCATAGCTGCGATATACTGCGGCCAAATATACCCCGGTTCCGCCGTAGGTTCCGCCGCCGGCCAAGTCGATGCTTTCCAGATTGGCGGAACGGCGATGGTAGTATTGATTGTCAACGTTGGCGACGTTGGTGGAAACGATCGACAACTGTTTCTGTTTTGCCAGCATCGAAGATGTGGCGACATTCATTGCGGAACTAAGTCCCCATGACATTTTTTAAATCTCCTCAGCCCAGCCGGTTGATCAGCAATGATGACTGGCTATTCGCCATCTTGCCCTTTTTGCCATATATCTTCACCTTGGCGGACATCTTCTCTCCAACCCGCTTGAAGGCACGGTTAATTGCTGCCAGAAAACTGTGAACCAGGATCGCGTTGCTGCGGCCGGCTTTTTTCAGCTTTTCCAGATCGGTGCGAATGTCGTCTTTGGCTTGACGGATCTGCGGTGTGTCCAAGCCTGAATCGATAATCACCTGCTTCCAGAGATAGTTGTAACGGTCAAATTCCTGCATCTGGATCTGTTGTTCCTCCAGAATCTTCCAGACCTTGTCCACATTACGCGCTATAACCGCGCTCTGGAGTTCTTTGGACGAATCAAGCAATCTGCCGATCGACATTTTCAGTTGATCGGAAATCCCTTGAAACCCGAGTGATTCCGAAGTAGATTTGCAAATCATTTTCCGTCTCCCGTCTCTTTATTCTTTAATTTGATTCTTAGTCGCATTATACAACATCTTACCCAGGCCAAGCATCCCCTGGCGTCCGATGAACGTTGCAATCTGTTCGTTGGCCATTTCCTTGAAACTTTCTGCGCCTTTGTCGGTGTCTTCATCATCCGAACCGCCCAGCCCCTTGGCCGTTTCCATGCCTTCCTTGAGCAGCTTGGTGGTCAATACTGCTTCAAAGTCGTTACAGGCGCGGCGCAGTGCCTGCTGTTTGGGAGTCATCTGTTTTTCGTCGGCCGTTTCGGTCCGCGAATACTTGAGCAGCTCCTGCAACTGTCCGGCTGATGTTATCGCATCCATTTCAAGTCACCTCATTATTTCTTAGATGGCTTCCAATTCCGCATGAAGCGCGCCAGCCGATTTGAGCACGTGAAAGATGACCATGATGTCGCGGGCTCCGACTCCCAGGCCGTTCAGAGCGTCGACCAGGTCGCCGACGGTTGTCGTATTCTTCAACTCGAACAGACTGGCCTTCTCTTCATCTGAGCTGGTTTGCTGGTCATTCATCCGCTGAGTCTGGGCGCCGATCGGGGCAAAGGCTCCGGGCTGGCTGACTCCTTCGGTATTCTTGACGCGGACGAACAGGTTGCCGTGGCTGACGGCGGCGTTGGAGATGCGCACGTTCTGGCCGATGACGATGGTTCCGGTACGTTCGTTGAACACGACCTTGGCCACGTTGTCGACGGCGAAATAAAGTTGTCCGACTTCACTGATGAAGGCAGGCACCTTGTTTTCGTCCCGATATTCGTTGGGGATGCGTACCTGCATTGAAGCGGAATCGATTACGGTGGCGACGCCGACGAACTTGTTGTTGATCGACTGTGCCATGTTGACGGCGGAGGTGTAATCCGGGTCGTTCAGGATAAAAGTGACAATGTCTTCGTTATTATAGTCAGGGCCGAAGTCTTTCAGCAGTTTTGCTCCGTTGGTCAACATCCCTGCGGTGGGATGGTTCTTGGTTACCTGATCGCCACCGCCGCCCTTGCTGCCGAAAGTATAGCCGCCGGTGGTTACCGGTCCCTGAGCCAGGCCCCAGACTTCACCATCCGCGCCGAGCAGCGGCGTCATGATCAGCGAACCGCCGGTAAGCGAATCGCAATCGCCGATCGCTGAGATGTTGGCGTCGATCATATCGCCTTTTTTACGGTTGCCACGGATCGTGACGGTTACCATTACCGCGGCGGTATTATTGGCTTTCAGCTCTTTGGGATCGACAACGATATTGAAGTTCTGCAACATGTTGGCGATAGTCTGCTGGATCAAAGTTTTATCGCTGTCCCCGGTGTCATTAAGCCCGCTGACCAGGCCGTAGCCGACCAGCTCGTAGGTTTCGTGTCCCTTCAGGCGGGTGACGTCTTTAATACGTACCGTCTGGATGCCGGTCCCGTTGGAACTGGTAGTTTTTACCGGAACTTTCTTGACGCGATTTGAGGCGGCGGTCTGGACCAATTTTAAAAGGTCCTGATTATTCGCCGCCGGAGCCGGTGTTTTGGCGACCGGCGTCGCGTTATTCTGTGCCGTTGCGGTCAAAGCCGTTAGCAGCATTGCTAAAGATAATCTGTAAACTGTCCCTTTCATATCAATCTCCCTCTCGAATTAGAACGGGTTGAGCCATTGGAATATCCGCCACACATAGCCGGGGCGGGCCCCGCGGCTGACTTCGCCGCCGGTTTCGTAGTAAATATGCGCATCGGCAACCCGGTTGGAGTTGATCGTGTTGCTGGAACTGATATCCCGCATCCGGACCAAACCGGTTACCACCATGTTGACGTTTTCATTTCGTAATTGCAAGCGGCGGTCGCCACGGACGACCAGGACGCCGTTTTCCAGCTTGTCCACTACCCGGACGGTAATAGTCATTGACAACGTATCTTCCGAGTTGGCGGAGCCGGAACCGTCGAAGGAAGACTTTGCGTCGATTTCATAATTGGTAATGGGCAGATTACCGTTGTTCATAGTCCGTTTGAAATTGTTGCTCATCTGTTGGAACGGGTTGGTGGCGCCGGACATCGGAGTACCGAACCAACCGCCGTCCATGGCCTGTTTTGCCTGGGCGGTCTTGGTCGTCTTAAGGTCTTCGCTCTTTTGCGACATGGAATATTCGTAAATAACAATGGTCAGGAGATCACCGACGTCACGGGCGCGGTCTACCGAATAGAGGTTTTTGGCAAACAGCAGATTGTCGTTAGGGGAAAGCGCCAGCGCCGCCACTCCCGAAACCAGTATCAGAGCCATTGTCAGTAAAATCTTGTTCATTGTCGTTAATTCCTTATTTTAACTCAGCTGCCCATCTTGAGCACCGCGTTCTTCGGGCCCGTCAGTTCAACGTCAAAAGCTTTCTGGGTTGAACGGTTGGTCACCCGGATCATATCGCCGAGCCGGCCGTTCTGCTCCGCCCGTACTGCCAGCTTGACCGACAGTCCGCCGATGGTACTGGTTACCCAAATCACTTCGCCACGGCGGGCGCAGACCGGATTCAACAGGTCGTTGACCCGGAGATAGTCACCTGAAGTGACTTCTCTCGCTAATTCCTTGCCAACACACAGCTTTTCATCGGTGATATAACCTTTTTTGTCATCCCCCAGCCAAACCGGAACCTTTTTGAGGTCGGATGTGGACAGGACATGACCTTTCGGGTGCGAGTCGCGAATGACAAAAGCGTCGGCACGGCAGAGGATTTTCGGGCTGAGGTTCTGTTTGCTGATCAGCCGATCATGCTCGTCATAGAAACTGACGCGAAAATCAACAGTCCCGATCATGCTTTTGCTGTCGGTCGGTTCCGCTTCCATGCGGCTGAAGGCGCCGACGCGCGAGATCAGGGCTTCGTCGTTGGCATTAAAAACCACGTCGATATCCCAGTCTTTCCAAGGTTGATTTGATTTTAAGTATCTGTGCATCAGCTTTTTAGCTTGGTCAAGCACATGCATGTCGCCGACATGCTTGAAGACCACCAGGGGTTCTCCTTTGATCTTTACCGACATCAGCGAAGGATAGCGTTGCATGATGTAGGCAATATCGACAAGCGACATCTTGACATCGGATTCCAGCGGTGTCTTCATGATTTCGTATTCGGCTTCTTCGGCCGTCAACACGGCGTTATTGGCTACCAGGTCTTTGAGTTGAATTACTTTGCCCTGGGTTTCAACTTTGCTCTTAAGCCGCAACACCCGCCGTGCGGCGTCCGGCATTTCCGCCGAACGGGCTGAAAAGCTCAAAACCAGCAGCGCCGGTAATATTACTCTGGCAATGGAACTGGTTATATTTTTCATCTGAGTTCCCCTCCGGTTACTTCATCTGCGCCACCAGGCGCAGCATTTCGTCTGCCGACTTGATGCATTTTGAGTTCAGTTCATATGCGCGTTGCGCGGCAATCAGGTCAACCATTTCCTTTACTACTTCCACATTGGAACCTTCAACATAGTGCTGCTGCAGATCACCGAAATCCGAAGCGCCGGGATTTCCCAGCTGCGGTGCGCCGCTCGCTTCGGTTTCCCCATAGAGATTGCGGCCCATGAAGTTAAGTCCTTCCGGATTGGCGAATCTCGCCATCTGGATGCGCCCTTTTTCAGATGTCTGGTTGTTGACGGTTTCCGATACCGTACCGTCCGCTGCAATGGTGATTTCGCTGGCGTTGGTGCTCAACGTCGGAAATCCCAACACTTCATATCCTTCGGTCGTTACTACAGTTCCGCTGGAATTGCGGTGAAACGTTCCGGAGCGGGTATACGCGGTTTGGCCGTTTGGCATCTGTACCTGAAAAAAGCCCATGCCGACGATTGCCACATCGAGGTCGGAGCTGGATGATTGGAGTTCACCCTGTCCGAAATACTTGGTTACGGAGCCGGTAGATACCCCGGTTCCGATCTGAATCCCGGTCGGGAGGTCAGAGGCGGCGGCGGTGGAAGCTCCCGGTGCCGCCATGCGTTGGTAAAGCATATCCTGAAACTCGGAAACGCCGCGCTTGAACGCGGTCGTACTTACGTTGGCGATATTATTGGCGATGGTGTCGGTACGAAGTTCCTGGGCTTCCATCCCGCTGGCGGCGATCCATAATGTTCTGTTCATGTTGTATCTCCTTGTATATTATATATTTATTTTGTTTGTTACGAGCTGAAGCTCTGGCGTTCGTTGTTGCTGATGTCCACCAGCATCCGCATGATCTTATTGCTCATTTCGAAGTCGCGCGAACTCTGGATCAGCATGGTCATTGTCTTCATTGCCGACACGTTGGATTCCTCCAGCATGGAGTTGCGGACGCAGAATTCGTGGGGTGCGTCATATTCTTTGGGAATGGTTCCGCTCTTCATCCGGTAGTAACTGCCGGTCAGTCGTTCGAGTTCCTCAATGTTGGAAATCTGTTGGACCTTCATTTTTGCCACGTTGCGGTAGGAGTAGTTCTGGGACGCGCCGCCCATGATTTTAATGCTGCCGTCATTGCTTACTTCAATCCGGCTCAGATCATCTTGAGGCAGAAATACGATCTCACCGCCGGTTTCGTCCAGAACAGAAAAGCCTTGGTCGGTTACCAGTTTAAGATCGCTGTTCACGGTAAACGCACCGTTACGGGTATAGAGGGTTTTGCCGTCTTCCGACGACAACTGAAAAAATCCTTCGCCCTGTATTGCGAAATCGAGGCGGCGTCCGGTATTTTTTAGCTCTCCTTGTGCATAGTCAACCTTGACGGCTCCGGTTTTGACCCCGCTCAATCCATCCTGGTCGTCCATGGCGTTTTTGAACGGGCTGGACACCAGAAATTCGCCTTTGTAGCCGGGGATGTTTGCCGCCGCCAGATTGTTGGCCAGCACTTCCTGCCGCCGCATTTCCAGCTCCATCCCTGACATCGTATTGTAGGTTATTCTGCTCATACCGCACTCCTTGGCATTTTTTTCATCAACTTATTTTATCACAAGGATTTCTTTCGCAGATGACGTGCCAGATTAATGATGATACCATCGTTGTTTTTCAGGAATAAGGTAAAATTTTGTTATGGAGTTTATTATGTTGTCATTTTAAAAAAAGACACAATCCGCCGTGTTTTAATCTTTATCACGAGCATGTGTTTATATGACGAATTTCTCCGTTCGCGCATG
>QKAL01000057.1 GCA_003246475.1 Lentisphaerota bacterium | reverse complement strand
ATGATCCGCCGCCGAATGTCAAGGCTATAGCGCTTTTCCCGTTTGAAACACCTGAAATAAAGGCGGCAATACAGCAGGCGATGGAGCGCGGGGTGCGGATCGTACAGTTGGATCGCTGTTTGGAGGAGGTAACTGCCCCGGCAGTGGTTTTTGACAACTTTTCCGGCGCGTTTTCCGCTACCCGTCATCTGCTGGAGACTCATAATCTGCCGGTTTACTATTTCGGCAACAGCAGGCCGGATTCGGCGTTCAAACGTTATCAGGGCTGGCAGCACGCCATGGTCGATTCCGGTTTTTTTGATTATCTGCAATATGAAGTGGCTGGTGTTGACGAAGGCAATTGGGCTGAGGCCCATCCCCAGGAGTCGTTTGTCCGCAAATATAAACAGATTAAAGAATTCCTTGCCATTTTGAAAGGTCCGGTAGCAATTTTTGCTTCCAACGATTATCTGGCGCGGCTGGTGTATTCAGCGGCGGAAGAGTTGGGGCGGCAGATTGGCGGGGATATTCATGTTGTTGGCTTCGATGATCTGGATCTTTGTACCAAGTTGAAACCCGAACTTAGTTCGATAGCTGTACCGCGTCGTGAGATGGGGTATGAGGCAGGGCGGTTGATGTTGGCGGAGAACTGTCCGCCTGGCGTCAGCAAGGTTATTCCGGTTGAATTGATTATAAGAGCGTCTTCAAAATAAACCTTAACAATAAAGAGGTCAAAAATGAAAAAGTGTTTTACGCTTATAGAGCTGTTGGTGGTTATTGCGATTATTGCGATTCTGGCAGCGATTCTTTTGCCAGCATTGAACCGGGCGCGTGACAAAGCCAAGACGATCGGCTGTGTCAATAATCTGAAACAATGTGGACTGATGATGATGTCGTATCGTGAAGATTTCAAAGGTTTTTTCCCGTCCGGCAGAAGTGAAGGTAAAACCTGGTACGGACAGTTGAGTGATGCCGGTTATATGAAGTCGCCGAAGCGGGAAATCGGCAGTTGTCCGGCGGTGAAATATAATGTCAATGATGCCGGAGAAATCTACGGTGGATTGCATGAAACGTTGAGCAGCAACTCGAATCAGTGGCGACAGGTGGCGAAGGTTCTGCTGCTGGGAGACTGCTACAGTGTCGGTCGAAAATCGCAGTATTTCGATATGTGGGTACATTTGGACGGCGACCTGAATCAGAGCCGATTGGCGGCGCACCATCACAAACGCGCCAATGTCTTGTGGGGCGATGGCCATGTTGAGGCGGTAACCCGGGATTATTCCGATCCTAATGCCAAAAATATAAACGTAGCGGTGGCCGGAGTTTCTCTCAATCTCTATGGTTTCCAGATGTATGTGCCTTAATTGTAAATTGCCTGAAATAATAATCATAAATTCAGAAGGGATGTAAAACGATGCGTCAAATCATCATGTCAGTATTTATCATGTGTGCTCTGTCGGTGGGGGCCGCCATTCAACCAGTTATCAAGTTGACCTGTGACAACAGCGATTGGGAACGTAGCCATATCGTTGTTGACCACGAGAGTTTTCTCGATAAGTCGGCTCCGTGGGAAGGGCCTTTTCGTTCCACCGACTGCAATCGCCATGTTATCTACCGCTTTAGCCTAGCCGATTACCAGATTGAAAAAATCGATATCAAAATCGGAAATTCCTACAGGGTTTCAATGAGTACTGACGGTAAAAAATATGGAGTAATCCTTGAGTGCAAAGGAACTGTCGGCGGATTGTCGAATAACGGTGTTAAATCCGTCGATGTCAGAAAACAGTTGAAAGGCGCCCGTGAAGTCTATCTGAAATTTGAGGATAACAATCCCGGCGATGGTTTTGGCGGCTGTCTGTTCTCGATCGCCATGTATGGCAAACAGATCCCGCATCGCAATCCCCCGTTATTCCACGCCCTGCCGGTGACGTCAAGCCCATCACTTGACGGTATGCTTGATGGTAAGGATTGGGAAAATGCCCAGTGGATTGCCAATTTCAATGTCTACGGCAAGTTCAAGCCGGTAACTCAGATCACCCGCGCCGCTGCATTGTATGATTCCGAAAATCTTTACATCGGTGTTGAGTGCCTTGATGATTCAATGGATAAGGTAGTGTCAATGACCGAAAAACACGATGGTGACGTCTATCGTGATAATTGTGTGGAAATTTTTATTTCCCCGGAAGTAAAAGCCCGTTACTACTTTCACTTTGCGGTTAATTCAATCGGGACGAAGTTTGACGAAAAGTGTGAATCGGCAGAAAAAATCGATATCAACTGGAATCCCGAGTGGTCGGTTAAGACTTGTAAGTCCGGTGATCGCTGGACGGCAAAAATCGCCATACCGTTTAAATCACTGGGGATCGTCCCGGTTCCAGGTATGGTGTTGCCGTTGAACATCACCCGTATTGAGGGGCCGCATTCGGAAATTTCTTCATGGGTTTCGATGCAGGGCAGTTTTCATCTGCCATCCCAATTCGGGCATTTGGTTCTGGCGGATAATGGTGTCTCTTATGCCAGTTACGAGTGCGCCCCGCAGAGCCTGAATCGCAACCCACCCCAGCTTGAACTGTTGGCTCAGCGTGGTATTGCCCCTGCCGAGGTCTATGCCGACGTGGCGATGTACAAAGCCTCTGCCTACGGCAAGGGCGCTCCGGTCGCCACAGCAATGGTGAAGGTTGCCGGTCCTGGTACCGCGGTAAAGCTGTTCGAGAAGGTTCTGTCCCCGGGCGATTACATCATGAATATCACCTGGATGAAATCGGCTGTTGAGCATTATGCTCAGGAACTTCAGATTAACATTCCCAACGAAAATCGTGTTGCTTTTGCCGCCGAGTTGATTCAGCCCTACTACTCGAATGAGAAGTCCATCCGGGTGGAATACCGCAATCAGACCGGCTCTATCCGCAAAGCGTCTGCCGTAGTCTCGAGTGCCGGAAAGGAACTGTCCCGACAGGAGGTTGCCGTCAACGGTAAAAACGGGGAATTTACTTTGCCGTTGCCCAAAAACGACGGAAAATATAAGGTGAAGATCGTACCGCAGCCGACAGGGGGGAAGACGGTTTATCCGCCGGTTAATCTTACCTTTGAAAAAGGTCCCTCAGGTTCCGGCGCCGAGGAGTTTTGTCTTGGCCCGAATGGCGTATTCCTGAAAGAAGGCAAACCTTTTCTGCCGCTGGTTATGAATCTGCCAGTGGATATGAAGGAACTTGCAGCGGCCGGATTCAATACGGTGGTGACCGGGTTCGACGATGCTCCGTGTCAGGTTGCGGAAAATCTGAAGTTACTCGACGATGCCCATAATAACGGTATTTATGTCTGGTTTCACCTGTGTAATCTCTTCCGCAATAAGGAGGACTATGAGACTTTGAAGGAAACGGTCAGCCGGTTCAAGGATCATCCGGCGTTGGCGGGATGGTACCTGGCCGACGAGCCGTCCGGTACGGCGACGTCACCGGAAGTTATGTCCAAGGCGGTCACGACGATCAAGAAGATTGATTCACGTCATCCGGTGATTGGTTGTGATAACAATCCCAGCATGTTCGGTGCATACGCTCCTTTGTTTGAAGTGTTTATGCCCGATCCCTATCCGGTGCCGCACAACGGCATTGACACGGTCGGAACGTGGCTCAAATCGTCTGCGGCGTTTCTGAAGCCGACACAGTCGCTGGGGGTTATCCTCCAGGCTCAGGGCAAACCCTTCTATCCGCGCGGTCCCAACAGGATCGAAATTCGGAACATGGCTTTCCAGAGTATGATCGCCGGAGTCAAATCCATGGCATGGTGGGCGCATGGTCCGGCGCGCGACAGTAAGGAATGGAGCGAATACCCCATACTGCTGAAACAGATCAAAACTCTGGAACCGTACCTTTTGCAAAACGAACGCAAGGAATTTACCGCCAATGGATGTAAGACCGCCACATTCAGAGGCGCGGCGGGAACTGCGGTTCTGGCAGTGAATCTGGGTAATGCTCCGGCAACAATTGAGATTCCGGTGAATCTTAATTCGTTCGAATCCGTTGTCGACGAGAATGTTGAAGTTGTGGCAGACGGAGATAAAACTCAGATCAAGCTGCCTGCACTGGGCAGTGCAGCTTGGATAAAGTAGTGAAATAATGGTATGATTTTTACCGCGGCCGGTTCCGGAAATCCCGAACCGGCCGCCGGTTATTGTTTGGATAATATTCCGTCATGAAAAAAAGTTTGCAAATTTGAATTATATGCACATGCATATAAGTTACGTAGTTAGTAAAAAAAGGCATCCAAATAAGTAATAGATCATGAGAGTACACATTATTCTGAATTCGCATCTGGACCCGGTGTGGCTGTGGCAATGGCCTCAGGGCGTGGATGAAGTGATAGCTACCACCAGAACCGCATGCGATATCCTTGACGACTATCCCGAAGCGATCATTACCCGTGGCGAAGCGTGGTATTATGAGACGCTGGCCAATAACGCGCCAATGCTCCTGGACCGGGTGAAACGGCATATAGCCACCGGTCGCTGGCAGGCGGTCGGCGGTTGGTACATTCAGCCCGACTGCAATCTACCTGGTCCTGAGTCTTTCCGGATGCAGGCGGATTTTTCGCGTCCGATCTTCGAAAAACTAGGTTTCGACGTTACCGTTGGCTACAATGTCGATAGTTTCGGACACGCCGCTACTCTGCCGGATTTTTATTGCGAAGCCGGAATGGATGCCTATGTGATGATGCGTCCGCAGCCCCATGAGATGACGTTGCCCGGGAATACTTTCATCTGGGAATCACCCAACGGCAACCGCATTACCACCTACCGTATCAGCCGTGCCTATTGTTCGACCGGCAGCATTGAAAATATTGCCAAGAACATAGATACGACGTTGGAAGAAGTCACCCCCGGAATGAACGACTGTATGTGCTTTATCGGGGTAGGGGACCATGGCGGTGGTCCGACCCGTAAGGAGTTGGACTGGTTGCTCGAGCACCGCAATTACGCCGAGGGCGTCGAGCTGGTTTTCAGCCATCCGCGTGCCTTTTTTGATGCGGTGGCGGACAGCGGTATTGAATTGCCGGTGGTCAAGGGCGAATTGCAGCAGCATTCAATCGGCTGCTACAGCGTGGTCCGTCAGGTTAAAACCGAGGTCAGGAAGTGCGAAACGCTCCTGACTCAGGCTGAAAACATTACTGCCACCTATCTGGAACAGGCTCCAGCCGATGCCGAAGACCGGCTGATGCAGGCCTGGAGTCCGCTGCTGTTCAACCAGTTCCATGATATTCTGGCCGGGACGTCGATTAAGAGTGCTTATGAGCATGCGTTTGGCGAACTGGGTGGTGCGCGCAGCATTGCCCTGAAGCTTGGCAGCGAGACTTTGCGGCGTGTCAACAACGAACTTCCGCCCTGCGAAGATCAGCGGGCGGTTTTCTATAACTCCTCGAACCTTCCCTTCCGCGGTTACGTCGAATTCGAACCTTGGCTGGGCTACGAATGGTGTGGGGATACTCTTTTCAAGATCCATCTGGTTGATGAAAACGAGCAGGAGATCCCATATCAGCGCATCACTCCGGAAGCGGCGATTAAACTGATCCGGCTGGTTATTCCGTTGGAAATCGCGCCGCTGTCGCGACGGATCATCCGCATCCGGCATGACCGTGATTATGCGCCAACGTCCAAGCTTGAGGGGTCGTCGGAAAAACTTGACAACGGCGTTGTTTCAGTTGATTTGTCCACTGGCGGAGTGGGGCAGTTGAGTTTCGGTCAGACCGACTATCTGGCCGGAAATATCAATTTTGCCGTGATTGCCGACGAATCCGACACCTGGACCCATGGACTTAAGGGATTTGGCACAGAAGTTAAATATGAGATGTCTAAAGATCATGATGAATTTCTGGTTATGGAGCAGGGATCGTTGATGGGAACGGCGCTCAATTCATGGTCTTGCCCGGCCGGAACGGTTACCATGGAGGCGAGAATACTGGCGGGAGAACCAATCCTGCGGTTGAACGTCCGCGTTAACTGGCACGGGCTGCATAATCTGCTCAAATTACGGTTGCGCCCGGCGTTTCCGGTCAAATCATGGACGGGTGGTTGTCCCGGCGGTATGGTGGAACGCGAAGCGGACGCCCGCGAGTTGCCGATGTTCAATTTCATGACGGTCAAGGGCGACGGTCAGTCGCTGGCGGTTGTCAGCCGTGACGTATTCGGTTGCGACGTTCATCCTGATGGTGAAATACGCCTGACGCTGTTGCGTTCGCCCTATTTTGCGCACCATGAACCGTTTGTGCCGCCGGCGATATCGAATTATCCGGTCTGCGACCAGGGCGTACACGACTTCGAGATTGCGCTGTTGCCGATGGCCGCGCCGGATCAGGCACAGATTGATGCGGAGATCAACCGCCAGACTCAGCCGGTATGGTTTACCGAGACTACTTACGGCTGCCGCCGCGAACTGCTTGGCTGACAACGGTTTTTCCGCAGGCAGCTTCACTACGGTCCATCCATGTTGCGATGTCGCATTATTTTGCGGCACTGCAATCAAAGGGACAAATGTTACTGGTTATGCGTTCAGGCGTTGAAGAGCTTTGCGGATCAAATTCTCCGCCGAGCATTCCTTCTGGTCAAGTTCTGACAGCAGCGACTGCATCGTCTTTTGGATGCCGTCGCGCTTGAAGCCGAGCTGTTCCAATGCCATTATGGCGTCTTCAGCGGAGGCGCGCAACTGATCCGGGATTTGCGTCGTTTCGCTCTTGACGGTCAGGCCGCCGAAAGTCATCTTACCCAGTTTGTCTTTGAGCTCGACCACCAGCCGTTCGGCGGTTTTCTTGCCGATACCGTTGATACGGCTGATGGTTTTCAGGTCGGCATTGACAATAGCCGAACAGAACGCGCTGATCGGCATGCTGCTCAGGATACTCAGCGCCAGGCGCGGGCCGACGCCGTTTACGTCGGTGAGTACCCCGAAAAGCTGTTTTTCCTCTTTGGTAGCAAAACCGAAAAGGCTGATAGCGTCTTCACGGACATGGGTAATGACAAACAAATCTACTTCGCCGCCGGGTTGCGGCAGCTGGTCAAAAGTGCTCATCGGGATGGCGAGCTGATAACCCACGCCGTGTACATCGACAACCACTTCGGTAAATTCTGATTCCAGCAGTATGCCCCTGATTCTGGCTATCATGATTTTTTACCTTCAGCTGATCTTGATATCCATGGAAATATCCGAGGCTTTGACCGAGTGGGTCAGCGCACCGACGGAGATGAAATCGACGCCGAGTGCGGCAATCGAGGGGATGCGTTCCAACGTGATGCCGCCGCTTGCTTCGAGTTTTGCCTGACCGTTATTGAGCTTGACCGCGTCGGCCATCTGTTCGTTGGTCATGTTATCAAGCAGGATGTATTCAGCTTTGGCTTCGAGTGCTTCCTTGACTTCATCCAGAGTGTCGGCTTCAACTTCGACCTCAAGATCCGGATATTTTTCCCGCGCGCGTTTGACCGAACGGATGATGCCCTTTTCGCCTTCGAGTCCGGCGAGTTCGCGGTGGTTGTCTTTGATCATGATCCGGTCGAAAAGTCCGATACGGTGATTGGATGCGCCGCCGGCGGCGACCGCATATTTTTCCAGTTTACGCCACCCCGGGGTGGTCTTGCGGGTGTCAAGAATTTTGGTGTTGGTTCCGGCGACAGCCAACGCGTAGCGGCGGGAAACCGTGGCGACCCCGCAGAGCCGCTGCAGAAAATTCAGTGCGGTACGTTCTCCTGTAAGCAAAGCCCTTACCGGGCCGTGAATTTCTGCCATGACCGTGCCTTTGGGGCAGAACTCTCCGTCTTTGACCAGAGACGTCCAGCCGCAGCAGCCGTCGATGGCGGTGAAGACCCGGGCGGCGACATCGAGTCCGGCGGCGACACAGTCTTCCTTGGCAATCATTACTGCAGTGGCGGTGATGTTGGCCGGTATCACCGAGTCTGTTGTGGTATCGCCGCGATTGCCGAGGTCTTCTTCCAATGCCAGGCCAATCAGCGTATCGATCTGTTTCCAGTCTACTCCGGGTAACTTAGTGGCTTTAATTGTTCTCATCGTAAATCCTCCGTATATTATTATTTGTATTTATCAGATCTTCAGAAACCGGCGAGGCGGGAAATCGGTTTGATCGCAGTTGCCCGTCCGGTACTCATGTCATAGGATATCACTGCCGCGTCGAGGCGGATCCCGGTTTCGACCACCGGAAGGCGCACGGGCATCCCGGTACGGAATTTATGGATTACGGCCTCGACTTCCCGCCCCAGTATGGAGTGTTCCGCTCCGGTCATGCCGACATCGGACATGAAGGCGGTGCCGCCGGGCAGGATCTTCGCGTCGGCGGTCTGGACATGGGTATGGGTGCCGAGTACCGCAGTAACGCGTCCGTCAAGGAAATGCGCCATTGCAGCTTTTTCGCTGGTGGCTTCGGCATGGAAATCGACGATTATGGTTTTGATCTGTGGCGGCAGTTGTTTCAGGATGTTGTCGGCGGTTTCAAACGGACAATAGGCGCTTTCGCGGACGAAGATACGGCCCAGCAGATTGATGACAGCCACTTCGCCGCCGCCTTTATTGCGGAAGACGCCGAAGCCGCGTCCCGGCTGCAGCGTACTGAAGTTGGCAGGGCGCAGCACATTATTGAACTGGCGAATTTCAATTTCGAAGTTTTTCTGATCCCAGACGTGATCTCCGGACGTGATTACATCTACATGGTTCGAGAGCGTGGTGACGCATTTCGCGCTCAGACCGACCCCGGCGGCGGAATTTTCCCCGTTGGCGATACAAAAACAGCAATTAAATTCACGGCGCAGTTCCGGCACCATAGCCGCCAGCGCGTCGCGTCCCCCTTTTCCAACCACGTCCCCGATAAATAAAAGATTCATGAGCGTCATCAGCTTTCTCCGGGCAAGCCGTTCCCGGTTGTTAGAGAAATCCATTAAAAAATTCCAAATCAAGTTAATTTAGCACTATATATCTAAAAAAACAGGTGATAGATTACTGATTTAGCGGAAACATGATTATAAAACCAGGTTTGACGTCGTAAATGGGGCTTTGGCGAAGATGACTTTACGAACTTCGGCCGTAGATATAGCGAGGATGCGATGGCGGAAAGCGATTCCGGAAATAATAATAATGTGTTATGGGAGCATGGCAAAAAGCTGTGTCTATATGTTTTTCAGTTGATGTTTGGCGGCGGGCTGATCTATTTTCTTTTCCATGATAAAGTGCCGGTCATCGTTGACTGCCTGTCTCATTTTAATTTTTCCTGGCTGTTGTTGGCGATATTCCTGTATTATCTGCACCTTTTCGTGGGGGCATGGCGCTGGTATATGCTGGCGCGGGTCCTGAAGTTCAAACTGACGCTCTGGGAGGCGATATGCCTGACGATGAAAGCGTTTTTCTTTTCGCTGGTTATTCCCGGCGGGGCTATCGGTGGTGATCTGGCCAAGGTCGCTTTTCTGTCGAAACGTGCCACGAAAGGAACGAAAGTCGAGGGAGCCTTCACTATTCTAATGGATCGTATCATCGGGATGATCGCGCTTTTTGCCTTGGCCATTCTTTTGACGATAATCGCAACGCCCATAATAATGTCGATCGATGCGCCGGAGTTATATGAGATGTGCCGGATCAGTAACAGGCCGGAACTGATCTTTCGCTGTAAATGCGCGGTGATTGCCGGTGTTCTCTTTTTGTGTCTGGCTGGTCTGGCTTCATGTTTCGTCATGTTCATGCATCGACAACTGGAAAAGCTTATGGTGGTCCGCTGGGGGATAAATTTACTCAATCGGTTCAGCCATGGCGCCTTTGCCCGGATGACTGCGGCCATTGATCTGTACCGCAGCGCGCCAGGGATGCTGTTTAATATGGTAATGATAAGCGTTTTTCTGGTACATCTGAACCTGGTTATAGTGGTGTTCTGCCTGATGAAGGGGCTGGGGGTGGATATTGTCAAGCCGCTGGCAATGGTTACTGGTGTGATCCTCGGCAATATCGCCGGCTTGATTCCGTTCACGATTTCCGGGGTGGGGTTGCGCGATTATACAATCGTAAAATTCATGGAGGCATCAGGGGCTGCGATGGGGCAGGCCAATACTACTGCCGTGCTGTTTACCTCTTTGATAATTTTTGCCAACATTTCCTGTGGTGTTTTCTTTTTTCTGGAAAAAAAACGTAAGAAACAGCAGGAGTAGAGATCAGGTATGGATTCCGGCATTCAGCTTGAAATGAATTTTGAACATAACCGCAACCGCTTTAAATCGCGGATACAGAGCGGCGAGTTCTTTGTCCTCTTTGAAGTAAATACGCCTTCCCGCCAGGCGGATCTCGATGTATCCGCCGAACGACTTCGAGAGTTGGAATTTGCTGTTTCCGCGATTCGGTCATTGCCGGTCGGTCTCGCGATCACTGACAAGTATACTGCCGGAGAGTCGTGGCATATCTGCGATTTTGCTGCCGCGTTGTCGCCGGAGGACCGCGACATGCATCTTTTTATCCTGAGTGGTCGTGACAGTGATGCGCAAGAAATGCAGGCGACATTGCAGCTCTGCCGTAACTCGGGTATGGCCAATGTACTGGCGGTTTCCGGCAATGCAGCGCCTGCAGAGAATCTGCGCCAGACCGCAGGGCGGAAGTTCTGCGAAAGCGTCAATACCATTCACTATGCGCGGGAGGACTTCCCTGAACTGTTTGTCGGCGGGGCGGTGAATCCCTATAAATACACGCCGGGTGAACTATACGCGCAGTATTTCAAGCTGATCAAGAAGATCAACCAGGGCGCGGAGTTTTTTGTCGCCAATTTCGGTTGGGATATGATGAAGTTGCAGGAGCTTCGCTGGTATATGAGCAGTCGTGGGCTGCATATTCCCGGCCTTGCCCGGCTGATGATGCTGACTCCGGAAAAGTTTGAAAGCATTGCAGCGGGAAAAATTCCGGGCATTCAGATATCGCCGGATTTCCAGATCATTCTGCAGAACGAGTTGAAATATTCCTTTACGCAGTTTGAAGCGGCGCAGTGGCGGCGGATTCAGCTGCAGGCAGCGGGGTGTAAATTGCTGGGATATAACGGTATTCAGCTTGCCGGTCTGGAACGTCCCGACAAGATTAAAATAGCGGCAGCCCGTATCCGCGAGGCATTGGAGGAGTTTCAGCATTTCGATGACTGGCGCAAGGCTTATCAGGAGCATCTGGCCCGGGCGGAAATGGCGCCCTATCCTTATCGTTTTTATCTGTTCAATCAGTTGTTTTCCTCGGCTTATCCGGAAAATTCGCCGAGGATGAATGATGCTCAGATGCCGGAATCCTCCCGTGTTGAAAAGTGGTATTACAATCTTTCGAAGTTTATGTTTGCTCATGCTGGGAATCAGTCTCCGGATGAGCATTACTGGTCAAAACACTTTCTGGTCGGCTGTTCGCGCTGTAATCAGTGCCGTCTGCCCGATACCTGGTATATCTGTCCGAAAACCTGTCCCAAAGGGTTGTCCAACGGGCCATGTGGCGGGACGCGTCCCGGCTGGCATTGCGAACTCTCCGAACACGAATGCATTCATTCGCGGATATTTCGTTTAAGTCGCTGGAAGGACGAGGTTGAAAAGCTTGAGGAAAACTACATCCCCAGCGGTAATTGATCGCTATGCGCTGAATGATTCAATTGGGAAAAACTTTCTGGTTGCAATTATAGAATGCGGATAGTTCAGTTCGTAAAGAGATTCATGAAGATTGAAAAAGTGGCGGGAGCGACGGGGCTCGAACCCGCAACATCCAGATCGACAGTCTGGTACTCTAACCAGTTGAGCTACACCCCCGCATAAGACGGGCGCACGGCCACTTTACAATATCAAAATTAACACGCCGCTTTATAAAAAAGTGGCGGGAGCGACGGGGCTCGAACCCGCAACATCCAGATCGAC
>QKAL01000155.1 GCA_003246475.1 Lentisphaerota bacterium | reverse complement strand
ATCCGCGCAACAAAGTCGGCTTGCCGTTGAGATAGAATTTTCCATCCCGTGTATCGATTTCGCGAAAGCCGAAGCGGATTGTTTCGGAAGTCAACAGCTGGCCCTTGCGCATCAGGTTTATGCTCAACTCGTAAAGTGTCGGAGAGGCCGGCGACCATGTCTTCGGCTCGAGTTTTTCAATCGTATACTCGAAAGAGTTCGTCCCATCTTTTTTGAGCGTTATCTTCCCCATATCCCCGGTCCACATCTCATCGCCGCGCAGTTTATGCAGCTCAAGAATAGATCCTTTAACCTCAACGTCACCAACATTCACCAATGAGGATATATTCAAACTGATTTTTACCGATTTCATCGTGGTAACGGGCATAACGGATGCGATCTTCACAAGATCCTTGTTGATAAACGAAGGCATTATCGGTTTCAAATTCGGCGTTGAGGTGGAAAAATAGAGATTGTCATAACGCAATGACTGCGAAGTAGACTGCGCTATTTTATTGCCAATTCCATAGACAGTCAGAGCAGGAAAATTGATTTCATCCGGCGCAACCTTCAGTTCTGAATAAGAGACCTCCTCGCAATTATTCAACAAGTCAAGAACCTTGACCTGAAGTTTACCGTTGTTGTTTTCGACTTTGTAGGCGCAGGCAACGCGAACTACATAGGGTTTGCGCAACTTGCTTAAGGCTCCCTTGAGGACATCAATTCCGGCACGGCATACTACTGCCGGATGGGCATTATCCTCGCTGGCGCTCCCCATAAAATCTTTAAATTCATTGCCCATCGGAGCCATTGCCCCGGCATAGACGCCTGAGTCATTGGCATCATCAACAGCCATGACATCAACTTCGAAGAAAAAGTTACTGGACTTATCCAGCGGAGTATCGATTCTGCGGACCATTCTGGTTGTCTGTGAAGACTGATTGAGGTCAAGCCATCCTTCCTCATTCCAGGAAATTGATGATCGATCACCCATCAACAACCAGCCATTTTGCCGCGGATCCTTATCGAACGCATCAAAATAAGTTTCAGCCGACAAAACGCCGGCGCAGCCTATCAATACAGAAACAAGCAACACCTTTAAAGAAAAAAACAAGCTCGCGCGCTTGTACGAAGCAACTTTCATTTATCTCCTTCCCAAACGGAATATATTCAAAAATATTTTTTAACACTACTATCATAAATAAATACAGACCTGCATTGTATTATGAAATTATTCTCTTTTAATTATAGAACAAAAAAAGCCATAATGCAAAAAAAACTGCAAAAAACTTACATGATTAATATACCGCTCCTAAACAATATTTCGAACCCGAGTCCATTATATTTTTCGCCTGCGAACCAGCAACGGCCATAATTATTCATCCTTAAGTGGTGCATTCCGTTAAAAAAAACGTATTCCGGCTTTGCATTTTCAGGTTTTAACTGTAGTTTGTAACAAATTATTTTTGCTTATGATCATAGGATTAAGAGGTTATTATCAAATGGATTGCTCTAGAGTTAAGGTTCTAATTATAACCGGTTTCGGTTTGAACTGCGAAAAAGAAACGGCCGCGGCTTTTACCAGCAATGGCGCAACCGCTGAACTGGTTCACCTGAACGACCTGCTGGAAGGAAAGCGTAAACTCGAAGAATTTCACATCCTGGCCTTTATCGGCGGTTTTTCCTTTGGAGACCACTTGGGATCAGGAACTGTTTTCGCCAATCGGGTACGTTACAACCTGCGTGAACAACTGGAAAAATTCGTCGCAGACGGCAAGCTCATAATCGGCATCTGCAATGGGTTCCAGACCCTGACCCGTTTGGGAATGGTTCCGGCGCTTGACGGAAAATATTTCGAACAGGAAGCTGCACTGGCTCACAATGACTGCGGTGTTTTTCGCGATGACTGGATCTACCTGAAAGCAAATTCGGCAAGCCAGTGCGTATTCACCAAGGGCATCGATCTGATCCGCCTGCCGATCCGCCACGGTGAAGGTAAATTCGTTGCCGAGGACAAAGTTATGGCACGTATCGAAGCCAATAATCAGGTAGTGCTCCGCTATGCCAATGCTGACGGCTCTGTTGCCACCGATTTTCCGGCCAACCCCAACGGTTCCATCAACGCAATCGCTGGTATCTGCGATGAGACCGGAAGAGTTTTCGGCCTCATGCCACATCCTGAGGCGTTTCTCTCACCTTACAACGCCCCCGACTGGACCGCCCGCAAGATCAACGGATCGCTTCCGGAAAAAGGCGAAGGCAGTGTGATCTTCGCCAATGCAGTTAAATACGCAGCGGAAAATCTCGTCGGCTGATTCAGAACTGGTCGATAAAATTTCACCCGCCAACCCCTGATGGGATTGGCGGGTGTTTTCTTTTACACTTCCCCATATAAACCTACAGTTCAAACTCATGACGTCCGTGTTTCAATTCTCCTGATGCTGTAACCGCTGTCAAACCAAACGGAACTGTCAACGCCACACGGATTCCGGCTCCGGATTTATGCCAGTTTATCCTGATTGCCCCTGCCGGAGTCGGAATCCTACCTGCGGCAAATTCCAGATCATACGGAATCGGCTCTACCTTAAAGCGGAAAAATCCTGGCTCCAATGGTATAACACCTAGAATAACGGTCTGAAAATAATTGACCGGAGAGGCGGAAAAACCATGACACAGGCTTCCGGCGTTGGCAAAAGCAGACTTACCAAACTGATGAACCGCCGCTTCCCAGAGTGTCGGAGTCCCAGAATCCATCATTGAGCCCCAATATTTCCTGATACGCGCCAGCGCCGCCGTATATCGTCCGTTGTCACGCAAGGCATTGAGGACAAAGTAATGCAAATACAGTTCCGGCTGCAACAGTGCTGGATCATCCAGCACCAAGGCCAATCCGCCCTTATCAAGCGCGGGACATCCTCCGCTCAACAAAGCCAATGCCTGATTCAACTGACTGTTACGTTCAGACCAGCTGCCATCTTCCAGTATCGTATCGGCATAGATTCCCTCTGGCAAACGGAAATGCTTCTCCAGCCCCGCAACAATCGGCATAACCCGCAAACGGTAGCTGGCCGCTTCGTCCCTACACCCTGCATCCTCCAGTAAATCGGCAACTGCATTCAGTGCCCCTACATGTAACCAGTCCAACAGCGAAGTTTTTATTCCATCATACCTTATACCATTGAGCTCGTATGACCAATCAAAAAAGTTCCAATATTCAGCCGGCGGCGACAACAGCGCATCGGTATCCTGCCACGAAGCGAATATCCGAAGAATATCCACTATCGCAGGCAGTAATTCATCCACCAGGCCCCGGTCGCCGCTATACAAGTAATAGTCTCGCAAGATCAAGGGGATAAACAGATTTGTTGGGACCAGAACATGGCGCGGATTGTCGTCATCAGGGCAAACTCCCGGCACCAGACCGTCGGGACGCCGGTTGGACAGTGCCAGCCGCAACGCATGGGCATTGAAACGGTAATCACCAAAAACCTGCAGCGAAGTAATATTTTCCACAATCAGGTCATTTACCCAGAACGCCCGCTCGCGCCACGGGCAATCGTTGAAAATATCGGTTGTGCAACATGACAGTGTCTCTACGCAAACCTCCCAGATGCGGTTGAGCCGCATATCGCTACAGTTAAAACTCCCACTTTGCGGCCATGGATAACGCCGGTCTATCGCCTCAACCACATGCAGGACGATTGGTTGACGCAAATTGCGAATTACCATTTCGACCATGCGGAAACCGCGTTCGTGAATGGTATTGCCTACCGTCTGCCTACCGGCCCGGGTCAGATAACGGTCCGCGGTATGATAGTTGGAACGGCAGGCATCAATCCGACCGTCAACCAGTTCCTCGTCGTAAGCCAGATCGATCACAACCCCTTTGCCTGTGCTCAGCTGCAACTCGAAAAAACCGATAATTTCGCGCCCGAAGTCAAACACAATCGAAACATCCGCACCATCTTCCGGACACAAAATCTCAACTGAATGTTCGCCTCCACCAAGCAACGGCAAACACTTTGCCATCAACTCGCCGTCAACATGATAATGATTCTGGCGCGTCACCGCCTCCGCAGCGGCCACCTCCTGCCGCAGCGGTTCAACATAAGCTGTATGAGCAATATCCGCCACTCCATAGACATCATGTCGCAAAAACGGAATAGGACGCGGTAGAAGTTTTTTTTCTCCCATACCACAGAGGATTTCCGGCGTCACCCAGGAAATTGGGCTAGCGGAATCAGCATCAGGAGAACGCGACAAGTCACGATACTCCGAAAAACCGGTCTGAAATGAAAAGAGTTCGACATCCTGTCGCCATTCATCCCCAGCGGCCACCTCCCAACAGGTCAAATCATCCTCAATATCCCCCAGATGCACATACAGACCGGCGCAACACGGAAAGGAATTGAAGTTCGGTTTGTTCATACACTGTACCAGAACCAGAAGAATGTTAGTTCCTGTTGACAACAAGTCTTTCAGTTCATAGATATCATAGAAATTTACGGACCTCGTTCCTCTTGCGGGTCCCATACCGAGTTCCCGCCCATTCAACCATAAACGGTAATGCGATTCTGCCGAAATATGCAATCTTAAGCTTTCCGGAACCTGCCCCTGTTCAAGTCGGCGCCGGGCCCGGAAATAAAAGTTTGGTTCCCGCGACCTGCCGGGATACGTTAACCATTTTTCATTCATAACAATACTCCTGTTCTTTCTTTAAAGACGATTGTGCATCTTTAATAATAATATTTCCTCAGGCGTATTTAAGTAATGGATTATAACCCAATATAAATGTATATTAACACAAATATATAACTATAACAGGTATGTAAATGAATGAAATTAATGTAATAATACACAAAAGTGAATATGTTAAACTTGGCGGCGAGCGTCACTTTCACTGGAATCAGCAGAATGTTTCCGCTCCATTCTGGCGACTGTACTGGAATCCCGCGGCCGGTGCATGCGTCAGAGTAAATGGCAAGGTCTGGGAGCTGATGCCCGACCTGGTCTATCTGATGCCGCCACGAACCGTTTACTCCACCTGGTTAAAAAATGAACTGGAACACTTTTATATCCACTTTTCACTTAATGTGCCATTCTCCCCGCCGCCTCCGGATTTTTTTTCACTGTCCTCCCCCGGACTTGTTAAAATGGCAGAAGAAACCGCAGAAAATTTCCGAGAAGATTCTGGCCGTTGGCAAACCGTGCTCGGACTCAGGGCGTTGGTTATCTGCTCATTGCTGCAGTTGCCCGCTGATGCCATGTGCCCCATGCCACAGTATCACCCCAAAATAAAAAAAGTACTAGGGATTCTATCCGCCAGAAACCATGTCACCAACCGCGAACTGGCAATGCTCGTTGGAATGAGTGTCAACAGCTTACTGACACTCTTCCGGAAAGAGACCGGTATACCGCCTCAGACATGGTCGCGCATACAACGTTTGGAGCGAGCCTGTACCATGCTCCACTTCACGGAAATGTCTATCGATGAGATTGCCGCTTCCTCTGGATTTTATGACCGCTATCACTTCTCCCGGGCGTTTCAGGAAATATATCACCACGGTCCGGCACAATATCGGCGGCAAGCCAGGATGAAATAAACGAAAAACAGAAGACCCAACCAAGACAAAACAAGCACCTTAACATTTCACAAGCAAATACCAACAAAGCGGTTACATAAAATAATCTTCTATCTTTACCGCTTTAACCCTCGCCCTGACAACGATAATCCGACATGACCGGATCACTCAGATTTTCCCCACCACATTTTCAAATAAAAAAACACGTTTTTTTTATGACCGGGGGTTGCGAAAAGGGAAAAACATGGTAAAATAGGTGTATATAGGGACACTTAGGGGAATATTGGTGATTACATTCCGGAACAGGGTATCATGTTTGACAACGAGAACTACTTTTTTGGGGAATTTACCCATGCGCTGGATAGCCAGCGCCGCCTTGCCATTCCCAGTGAATGGCGAAGCAAAGAAGAGGACTCCAGATTCATCCTTCTACCCGGCCGAGATTCTCTGATGATGGTCCCTTTTGAGTCGTTTCGGGATTTTTTAAAAAAGGTACAAAAAGTATCGTTCGCAAACCGCAAAGCGCAGCTTGCTTTAGCTCAAATCGGAGCTAGAGTACAGGAATGCAGCTGCGACAAGCAGGGGCGGATAAAAATCTCCCAGAAACTTCTTGATCCCTACGGTATTACGGATCAGGCCGTATTGGTCGGAGCATTTACCAGCATTCAGATGTGGAACCCGAAAACCTGGACATCACATCAGGACGGTGCGGACAACTGCCTTGACGAATTACAGCGGATAAGTGAGAGTCCGGACGGGTTCATGGAGATGTTTCAGGAAACGATGGAAAAAATGAAAGACTGACGAAAAGTCATGAGTGATAAGGCAACAGGATTCAGGGGCGGACGCGACCGCTATTCACACCAGCCGGTACTTTACCGCGAGGTGGTGAAACACATCGCCGAACCCGAAAGACCATTGCGATTGATCGACGGCACCTTGGGGTGTGGCGGTCACAGTTCTTTGATATTGCGGAGCAACCGACAGGCGGAATTACTGGGGATTGACCGTGACGGTGATGCGCTGGAGCGGGCGGCCGACGTATTGGCGTTTGCCGCCGGGCGTACACGTCTGGTCCGCGGCGCTTACGCCAATATGAAGGACTACGCAGCCGAGGCTGGGTGGGCTTCTGCTGATGCAGTTCTTCTGGATATTGGGGTATCGTCGCCGCAACTGGATGATTTCAGCCGGGGATTTTCCTTTCGCGAGGACGCCCCACTGGACATGCGGATGGACCGTCGTTCTCCGGTTACCGCCAGTCGGATCCTGAATAACAGTTCGTTTGAGGAATTGGCGCGGATTTTCCGCGAATATGGAGAAATTCAGCGATATGGAAAACTGGCAAAAGCAATCGTGGAGAGAAGAGAAGAACGTCCTTGGAGCAGTACCAGGGAGCTCGCTGAACTTTGCGAAAAGGTATTGGGACGAAGCCGTAAGGGAGCACCCCCGGCACCAACCCTGTGCTTTCAGGCCCTGCGGATCGCCGTCAACGACGAACTGGGGGAGTTGGAGAAAGGACTGGAATCAGCTATTGACTTACTTGCTCCGGGCGGGATACTGGCGGTAATCAGTTTCCACTCGTTGGAAGACCGGATTGTCAAAAACAAGTTCCGGGACGAGTCGACAGAATGTATTTGCCCGCCGGGATGCCCGGTGTGTATATGCCATCACAAGGCAAGATTGAAGGTTTTAACGAAAAAGCCGTTGACTGCAGCGGCTGATGAATTAGTGGACAATCCGCGCGCCGCATGCGCCAAGCTGCGTGTCGCGGTAAAAATATAGAGTTGCAAAGGTTTAATGCCGCAAGGCAGGGGAATGAAATGAATTTACAGGCAAGAGAAATCAAATCCAGGAAGCAGGTTCGGCGATCCGCCGGCCGGCATAGCGGCGGTTTTGGCTTGCTGGCGATATTCCATCTCCTCATCATGGCGGCGATTTTGTTTTTCATCGTCAACTATCGCATCTCATTGCGGGACGACATCAGCCGTCTCGGCCGTGAGGCTGACCACCTTAAAAAAGAACTGCACCGCTATGACCGCGAAATGGAACACCTTAAGCTGAAGAAGGAAAATCTCTGTCGCTGGAGCTATATCCGCCAGAAGATCGTCGCCTACAATCTGCCGCTGGTGTATCCGGAACCCGGCCAGGTCAGAGTAGTGGTCATCGACCGGAAAAGCAGGTCGGCAGCCGACATCTATAATCCATCCGGGAAAATGATGGTCACCAAGAGGTAATTGAAAAGAAGTGATTCGTAACAATACTATTGCCACAAGAATCAAACTTTTCGCCGCGTTCGCTTTTTTTCTCTTCATGCTGGTGATTGCCAGGCTGTACCATGTCCAGGTGACCCGCCATGACGAGCTCTTTTCCCGTGCCAAAGAACAATATACCGCCGTCGTCAAAACCCAGGGTAAACGCGGTGAGATCTTCGACTATAACAGCAATCTGCTGGTCGGCAACATTCCATGCTCCACCATAATTGCCGATCCGGTCGAGACCGGGGATAACGAGCAATGCGAAAAGGCGGCTAAAATCCTCAGCGCAGCGCTCGGCCTGCCGGAAAAGGACATCTTTAAAGAACTGACCCAGAAAACTAGAACCAAACGGCTGGACGACGGAACCACCAGGGAAATACCGCGCCGTTACGCTTTTATTGCCAAAGAAATACCCCTTCCGGAATCCGAAAAGCTTCAGGAAAAGCTCCGGGATGAAAAAATCAAGGGCATATATTTTCAGGAAACCACCAAGCGCTATTACCCGAAAAACGAACTGCTTGCCAACATTCTGGGCTTTACCAGTATCGACCGCGATAAAATCGTCGCCGTTCTGGGAATCGAAAAATCATTCAACACCGTGATCTCCCCGGTCAAAACCGAAGACGTCTATGAGCGCGCCCGCGACGGCGCCCCGCTAACCTTGCAAAGTTCGCCCAAAGGCAAGGACGGCATCAATATCTACCTGACCGTCAGAGAACCAATCCAGGCGATCATGGAGGAAGAGCTGGATAAGTTTATGGAAAAATGGCGTCCACGCGCCGCCTATGCTATCATGGCCGAACCCGAAACCGGCAATATTCTTGCCATCGCCCAGCGCCCGACCTTCAACCCCAACAGCCGCGACTCCATGAATGCCGATGCCTGGCGCAGCCGTATTACCGAAGACGTCTTTGAACCGGGATCGACCATGAAACCCATCGCCATCTCCGGCGCCATCGATGCCGGGGTAGTGTCGCCCAACACCCTCTTTGACTGTGAGAGCGGACACTGGTTTTACGGCGGCAAGATTTTGCGCGATTCACATCCTCTGGGTATGCTTTCAGTCGCTGGGATCATCCAGAAATCAAGCAACATCGGTACGGCTAAAATTGCCCTGATGATGGGCGAACAACGACTCTATGACACCTTGCGGCGCTTCGGGTTCGGTCAGTATACCGGCATTCCCATGAAGCCGGAGACCCGTGGTCAGTTCCGCCCGCTGAAACGCTGGGATAAACTGTCCATCACCCGCTTTCCTATCGGCCAGGGCATCTCCTGTTCCCCGGTGCAACTGGTTCGCGCCTACTGCGCTCTGGCCAACGGCGGCAACCTGGTCGATCTGCGGCTGGTTGACCGGATCGAACATCCGGAAACCGGTATGACCATGAAATATCCGGCGAAAAAACCCATCCAGGTCTTCAAAAATCCGGCAACCCACAATAAGATCATCGGCATGATGAAATTGGTAACACGCGAGGGCGGAACCGCCACTAAAGCCGCCGTTCCCGGGTATGAGGTGGCCGGAAAGACCGGAACATCGCAGAAGTTTATTGACGGAGCCTATTCACAAAGCAAATTCTTCGCTTCGTTCATCGGCTTCGTTCCTGCCGACAACCCGCGTTTCGTCCTGTTGGTCACCGCTGACGAACCCAACGACGCTCATTACGGTGGTACCGTCGGCGGCCCACTCTTCAAAGCCATTGCCGAGCGGACCCTCAAATATATGAATATTCCCCCGGACAATGAAATTGCCGATGCGGATGCTAAAAAATCGCGAAAACCCAGCAGTAACAGCGAAGAACATACCAGAACAACCACCGTCAAAACGGAAAGCCGCCAGAAAACAGGAACTTCGGCAACGACTCCCCGCCGGACATCTTCAGCCCCCAAAAACAACTACGACGGGGTCTATGTTCCCAAAAAGAAATAGCCATGTTTGAAACATCGATTCACCAAGAACAATTTTCTCTTAAAAAGATTATCATCACCGCATGGCAACAGCCGCAAAACCAGATCACCTATATTGTTTATGGAATGCTTGCAAATTTTATGGATGTAATTTTATACCTTCTATATACAGTGTTTTTCCTCAATGTCGACTACCTGAAACAGCGAGATAAAACCGCAGACGATATCAAAAGCGAATCATCGCAATCCGAAACAATCTCGCTGGTTTCACAGTAATTTCCTTCTCCAGTCCCTCAGCAGCAAAGTGATATATCATTTACCCAAGTCATCGGCGCTGTTTAATCTCCAACAACTTTTTCATGATCCAGCCATATTCAAACCCGCAGTCGGTTTTGCCGAATCCATCATGCAGCGCGTTGTATAGCGCATACAATTCGCAATAAACCGCCACATTTGCCGGATCAGGCTGGTAGACGTGTTCCCTGAAGCTGCAGAATCGTTCCTGTGCCGCCTCAGCCGTAGGATATAGTCCGGCAGCCACAGCGCCGAAAATCGCAGCCCCTAACGCACAGGACTGAGAAGAAGCCGAAATCATTAACGGACGATTCAGTACGTCCGCATAAATCTGCATCAGCAACGGATCTTTTTCCGCAATACCTCCACAACAGACCACCTCGCGAACCGCCACGCCATACTCGCTTAACCGATCCAGTATCTTCCGAGCGCCAAACGCCGTTGCCTCGACCAAAGTACGGTAAACATCGGCCTGCGTCGTCTGCAAGGTCATACCCAACAGCAATCCGGTCAACTCCTGATCGCACAGAACGTTACGGTTGCCGTTCTGCCAGTCGAGCGCGATCAAACCATGCCGACCGGGTTGTTGTGCCGCCGCTTCCTGCGACAGGCGTGAAAAGAGCGTGTGATCGCCGCCGCAAATGCAGGTAACAAACCAATTGAAAATATCGCCAACAGCCGCCTGACCGGCCTCTATGCCATAGCTGCCCGGTAGTACCGAACCTTTTACCTGACCGCAGATACCGGGAATGTCGACCAATTTGTTTCGGGCCGACGCAGTGATGATGTCGCAGGAGGACGTACCAATGATCTTAACCATTCGCCCTTCGGCAATCCCAGAACCAACCGCCCCGGAATGTGCATCTATAATCCCTACGGCAATCGGAATTCCAACGGGCAAGCCGAGTTTTTCGGACCAGTCCTGGCACAGATGCGCCGCCACCGAACTTGATTCAAAGGCTCTGGAAGACAGCCGACGCCGCAAACAACTCAATGCCGGATCGACTTCCGACAGAAATTCCTCCGCCGGATATCCGCCCCATTCATCGTTGTAAAGTCCTTTATGCCCCATGGCACAAATTCCGGGTCGCACTGCCGCGGCCAACCCGATTCCGCCCAAAGTGGCTGGAATAAAATCAGGAAAATCCAGCCAGACATAAGCGGCATCGAAAACCTGACGGTCAACCTTCAGACAATGCAATATTTTGGACCAGAACCACTCGGATGAGTAACTTCCGCCACACTGTCGCAAATATTCGGGATGCATCCGCTGTGCCAGTTCGGTAATCCGTGCTGCCTCCGCCACCGCGGTATGATCCTTCCACATCCACGCATACGCATTTAGATTGTCGGCAAAACGCGGGTCCGCAGCCAACGGTTGCAAACGTTCATCAACCGGGATAGGCGTCGAAGCGGTCGCATCCACCCCGATTCCAACCATGGCCTCAGGAATAAAATCTGACTCCTGCGCCGCAATCCGCATGGCTTCCCGTACCGCCTCAGTCATCGCCGTCAAATACGCAAGCGGGTTTTGTCGCGCCAGATGCGGCTGGTCCGGCAAACTGTAAATTCCTTGTTCCCCGCCTGGATAGACGCATCCTGCGCTACCGCATTCCCTTCCCGTAACGGCTTCAACGATTAATGCCCGCACCGAATTGCTGCCGAAATCTAAGCCCATCACATATTTTTTATCCTGCATGGCCAACGTTCCTTTGAATTATCTTTTTAATTATAATATACTGCTACACTTGCAATGACAACAATAATGGGCTATAACTATGACAATAGGCAATAATAGTATATATACCGGTATATTATGAAAAGAATATATCCCGAGACGGCAAGACAGATTAACGAATACATCCGGAGCAATCTACTGCACGAAGGC